>JBEVKW010000379.1:0-15163 GCA_040509495.1 Chitinophagaceae bacterium
GCTAGCACCGCGTTGAAAAGAAACAAAGCCTTAACCAGGGATCATAAACCCAGGGAGAAAAAAATGAATCTTCATACGTAATGGATTTGTACTTGTAAACTAGTAAAAGAAACTTCAACAAATACGAATTCAATTGGCTATTTCAAAAACTAGGGGTTAATTGTTTTCGGTTTAGGTGTATGCACTTAAGCTGTTTGGTCGTACGATCTATCTCTATAAAAGGTCGGTTACACCCGGCCTTTTATAGGGATAGATCTATAGTTGGCATCCCCTCTCGCTGACAAACCTTATCGTAAGAGTTTTTACTAAAACAATGGAATGTTTCGGGAATTGCACCGGGTTCAGCATCCGTATCAGTTCATAATGAACGACATTGATCAATTTTTCGCAGGGGTAAGTAAATTTCTCTTTAACATGCTTTATTTTTAGGAAATGCATTTTCCGCATGGGTAAGAAAGTGCATGATCGCCTATCTGTACTCCCATTATCCCAAAATTTAAGGATTTATGAAGATGAGTTTAAGTCGCAGGATCTTGCTCGGATTTGCTGTTTGCACATTCATTCTGGTAGCCGTTGCCATTTTTTCGTTTCGAAACAGTGAACGGTTTATGCGGGCCAGCCAGATGGTGGCTCATACGCATGAAGTGATGTATGAGTTTGATCTTATACTGGCCTCAACGCTTGATGCGGAAAGCGCCGCGCGGGGGTATATTATCACCGGGGACCGCGATCATCTTCAGAATTATCGTTCTGCCACGACTTCAGCGACTCAGCATCTTGATAAAGTGACCGAGCTTACCCGCGACAACCCGGTTCAGCAGGAGAACGTTGCGAAACTTAGTCCGCAACTGGACCTTCGTCGCAAAAACCTGGAGGAAGCGATTGCCCGGAGAAGCCAGGATCTGACCAACGCCAGCGCATTTATCAGTAAAGGCGAAGGGAAGATCATACAGGATGAAATCAGAAGGCTTATTTCCAACGCCCGCAACATCGAAATCAAACTCCTTGAAGAACGAAAGCTCATCAGCGAAACAGATGCGGGCAACTTTACGATTGTGTTTATTTCCCTGCTTGTGGTGATCGGACTGACCCTGTTTATCGTCTACTGGATAATTACTTCCAACCTGAAAGCGCTTAGAAGAGCAGAGGCCGAAACGGCTGAAAAGAACTGGATCCTTACGGCAGATATGCAGTTAAATGAAAAGATCCGCGGCGAAACACTGACCAATTCACTTGCGCAATCTGCAATTGAACAACTCTGCTCCTATATCGGCGCAAAAGTGGGAGCCTTATATATTGCAGGTAACGGACACCTTCACCTGGCAGGAGCCTACGCACTTCCCGCAGGAAGCCCCGAGATGCTGAATATAGGCGAAGGACTTCCCGGCCAGGCCGCCGCCCAGGGAACACAAATCCTTTTCAAAGATGTACCGCCTGGCTACATGCGTATTAACTCAGGAACTGGTGAGGCTTCCCCTAAAGAAATTGTCTGTATTCCCCTGCTTGCCAATGAAGAACTACGCGGCGTTGTTGAAATCGGCTCTCTGAAAAATTTTTCCGCTACTGAATTAAGTTTATTGAACAGGCTCGGCGAAACGATCGCCATCGCCATCGGCGCTTCCCTGTCACGCACCAGAACGGAAGAGCTACTCAGCGAATCGCAGCAGCTGACTGAAGAACTCGAAGCTCAGCAGGAAGAACTTAAGCAGTTCAATGAGGAATTACAGGAAAAAACCGACCTGTTGCAACGATCAGAAGGCGAACTCAAAACCCAACAGGAAGAGCTGCAACAGATCAATGAAGAGCTGGAAGAAAAAGCAAATATGCTGGAGGAACAACGCAACCAGCTTGAAAATGCCAGGATTGAACTCGAAACAAAAGCAAAAGAACTTGAACTGACGAGTAAATATAAAACCGAGTTTCTGGCCAACATGTCCCACGAACTCCGCACACCGCTGAACAGTATCCTTATCCTGTCGAAAATATTATCAGAGAACAAGGAGCAGCGGTTGAATGAAAAAGAGGTCGAGTTTGCCCGTAACATACATAATTCGGGAAATGATCAGCTCAAACTGATCAATGAAATCCTCGATCTGTCTAAAGTGGAAGCAGGTAAAATGGAGCTGGAGATAAGTGAACTTCCGTTGGACGAGATCGAAGCAGGTAACCGCTCTACATTCGATGAACTGGCAAAGAGCAAATTCATTGAGTTTTCAATTGTGCGGGATAAATCTGTTCCCGATCATATCGTCACAGATCAGCAAAGGTTGCAGCAGATCCTGCGAAATCTTCTATCCAATGCATTTAAATTCACCTCCAGGGGAGGCAAGGTGGTATTGTCTATTCAGCGGGCAACCGATACATTTCGCTTCCGCAACCCCGCACTGGGTGCTCATTCGGGAGTGCTGGCGTTTTCAGTAAAAGATACAGGGATAGGTATTCCTGCCGATAAGCTCGAAATGGTCTTTGAAGCATTTCAGCAAGCAGATGGAAGTACGAAAAGAAAGTTCGGGGGCACGGGACTGGGGTTGTCTATCAGCCGTGAGTTGGCACATGCTCTTGGTGGTGAACTGATCGTGAGCAGCGAGGAAGGCATTGGAAGTACATTCACACTTTTTATTCCGCAAAAATTCAGCGAGTCGTATAAAGTAACCGGCAGTAGAAACGTCGAAGCTAAAATAGCCGAACCGCAACAGACAAGGTCAGAAGAGAAAACGATCACGCTCTTTCCAAAGAAAGAAGGTGAAGTGAGTGACGATCGTCATATCGTGACGGAGAAAGACAAGGTGGTGCTGATCATGGAGGATGACCCATCCTTTGCTTCACTACTCGTAGGTTTCGTAAGAGATCGAAATTACAAGGCCATAGTTGCCGCGCAGGGAAATACCGGTTTAAGCTATGCCAGGTATTATAAACCGGACGCAATTCTTCTCGACATGAAACTCCCGGTAATGGATGGATCCGAAGTATTGAAATATTTAAAGAACGATCCTTCTCTCCGGCACATTCCGGTGCAGATCATTTCAGGCTATGACCTCAAAAAAGAAAGCCTGGAACTTGGCGCGTTTGATTTTCTTCAAAAACCGGTTGACCCGAACAGCCTGATGAATGCTTTCGATCGTATTGAAGAGTTCACCAACAGGAAAATGAAAAAATTGCTGGTGGTTGAAGATAATGAGCAGCAGAACACAGCCATACGCGAACTGATCGGGAATGGCGATGTAAAATCATATCCCGCATATTCGGGAAAACAGGCTGTGGAAATGCTGAACGGAGATCATTTTGATTGCATCATTGTCGATCTTGGTTTACCGGATATGACCGGGTTTGATCTTTTGGAAAAGATCAAGGATACAGAGATGCTGAATCGTATTCCGATCATCGTTTATACCGGGAAAGATCTTACGCGGGAAGAGAATATGCAGTTAATGAAATATGCGAATACAGTGGTGTTGAAAACGGCCAATTCGCATGAACGCCTGCTGGACGAAACCATGCTGTTCCTGCATCGGGTTGAATCAAGACTGCCAAAAGAAAAGCAGACGATCATCCGCAAACTTCATCGCACTGATGAAGTACTCGTGAAGAAAAAAGTACTGGTGGTGGATGATGATATCCGGAACATCTATTCGCTCACCAATGTGCTGGAAGAAGAAGGGATGGAATGTGTTGTGGCAGACAATGGTAAAAGGGCCATCGAAGAATTGCAGGAACATGCTGATGTTGATATTGTCCTGATGGATATCATGATGCCCGAAATGGACGGCTTCGAAGCCACACGCGCCATCCGCAATATGAACCAGTTCGAAAAGTTGCCGATCATTGCCCTCACCGCAAAAGCAATTAAAGGTGATCGTGAAAAATGCCTCGATGCGGGTATGTCTGATTATATTTCAAAGCCGGTGAATATCGAACAGCTGCTTTCCCTGATGCGGGTATGGCTTTATAAGTAAAAAAGTCAACACTTTTTTAAAACGAAAAGGCATTGTGCGTATTAAAACAGCAGGTAAAAAGATGGGAACGATATTGGATGATCATCTGTAAAAATCAACTGAATGGAGTTAGACAATGGCGCGTTTAGAAGTCTGTTACAGGTAGTCCATTCTTCTTACGGGTACGATTTTACAGAATACGCGGAAGCTTCAATGAAAAGAAGGATCATTCATTATATGGAATTGCACAAGATCAATGACCTTCAAGATCTGCAATCGGTGATCCTGAAAGATGAAAATATTTTCCGGGATTTTTTACAGGAGCTATCAGTAACCGTTACTGAAATGTTCCGTGACCCGGGGTTCTATAAGAGTTTGCGGGAGAAAGTGGTGGAGAGGCTGGCAACTTATCCGTTCATCAAGGTGTGGGTGGCGGGCTGCGCAACCGGAGAAGAAGTATATTCCCTCGCGATCCTGTTTAAGGAATCAGGTATACTTGACCGCTCTGTTATCTATGCAACAGATATTAATCAGCACTCGCTGCAGATTGCGAAAGATGGAATGTATGACGCAGCCAGTATGAAAGCATACACGGGCAACTATCAGCAGTCGGGCGGAACCAGTTCTTTTTCTGAGTATTACAAGTCGAAATATAATTCGGTGATGTTCGACAAATCGTTAAAACAGAATATTGTTTTTTCGGCTCATAACCTGGTAATGGATAAGGCTTTCAATGAATTTCAACTGATCATCTGCCGCAACGTGCTGATCTATTTTAAACAGGAACTGCAGAAACGCGTGCTGGATCTTTTCAATGCAAGCCTTTGTACATTCGGATTTCTGGGCCTGGGCAGTAAGGAATCTTTGCGGTTTGGAGCGGAGCAGTCGTTCGAGGAAGTGGATCGCAGGGAAAGGATCTATATGAAAATAAAATAGATGTCTCCCGGGCAACGATATGAAGCTATTGTGATCGGGGCATCAGCAGGAGGGTTGCATGCACTTTTCTATATCCTGGAGCATCTGCCTGAATATCTTCCCGTGCCGGTGATCATAGTCCAGCACCGGATGGCAGAACAACAGGAATTGCTTGAGGAGCTGCTGCAATCAAAAACGGAAATGATCGTAAAACAGGCTGATGAGAAGGAATCGATAGAAAAAGGCATCATATATCTGGCACCGCCAGGATATCATTTGCTGATTGAAACTGACAGAACATTTTCGCTGACCGTTGATCATCCTGTTAGTTACAGCCGCCCATCTATTGATGTGTTGTTCGAGACGGCTGCTATTGCTTATCGTGATGCATTGGTCGGGGTAATTCTTACCGGCGCAAACCGGGACGGCGCTGCCGGGATAAAGAGGATCCGCGAGTTTGGTGGATATACTATTGCTCAGGAGCCGGCTGAAGCGCAGTTTCCATCAATGCCCAGTGCAGCCATCGCCACGCAGTGTGTGAAAAAAGTAGGTACGCTTAACGAGATATCAATTTTTTTATCGAAAATTTCGGAGGTATAATGGAGAACAGCAAAGCTGTCATTTTGATCGTAGACGATAAGCCGGCTAATATCCTTGTATTGGAAAGCCTGTTGGGGTCCCCCGACCGTACACTCATTTCCGCAAACAGCGGAAGTGAAGCACTGAAGAAAGCACTTGAAGAAGAAGTGGATCTGATCATCCTTGACGTTCAGATGCCGGATATCGATGGCTTCGAAGTGGCACAATTGCTTAAGCAGAAAAAACGTACAAGGGACATTCCGATCATTTTCGCTACCGCGGAAAGCAAGGAACATAATTTTGTAATGCAGGGTTACAGCGAAGGAGCGATCGACTATTTGTTCAAACCGCTTGATCCGGATATTGCAAGGGCAAAAGTGGCCGTGCTGCTTAAGATCCAAATGCAGCAGAAAGAGCTGCGCGAGAAAAATATTTCATTGCAGAATGCTGCTCTCCTGATCAATAATTCAGCTGACATCATCGGCATTGTTGACGCGGAAAGCTTTTTGATCGAAGAGATCAATCCCGCTTTTCAGGCAATACTGGGATTTTCTTCCCGGGAGGCGATCGGAAAAAATCTTTTCTATTTCCTGCAACCGGAAGATGAATCCCGTATAAAGGAAATGCTCGATGCTAAAAAAGACCGGCTATCGTTTGAAACCAATACGCTTTGTAAAGATCAAACCTGGAAATGGCTTCACTGGAACATTGTGGCCGGGAAAGAAAAATGGTTTGTAAACACGCGGGATATTACAGAACAAAAATTCGCGGAAAAAAGAAAACAGGAGCAGGAAAGAGCAGAGCAATCGTTAAAACAACATAAGCTGATCACCGAGGTCACTATACAAGCCCAGGAAAAAGAGCGTACCGAGCTTGGGCGTGAATTGCATGATAATATCAACCAGATCCTTGCAACCGTGCGGATGTATCTGAAAATGTCTATCACCAATCCTTCGAGGCAGGCAGATCTGATCCAGCGCAGTGCGGACAACCTCGATCATGCCATTGAGGAGATCAGGAAATTATCGAAATCACTTGTTGCCCCCTCTCTTGGAGATATGGGCCTGCTTGTTGCATTAAGAGAACTGGCCGAAGAGATCAATATCGCCGGCGATCTGAAGGTGAACGTCATTACGGAAATAACGGAAAGCATCAAGATCGATAAGAACATGGAAGTAATGCTTTACCGGATCGCGCAGGAGCAGCTTAATAATATCCGAAAGTATGCAAGTGCAACGCATGCAGTTATTTCCCTGTCGATGGACCGGCGCTATCTTTCCTTCTCCATAGCCGATGATGGTGTTGGGTTTGACACAAAACAGAAAGCAAAGGGGATTGGATTGAAGAACATCAGCAGCCGGGTTGATTTCTATTCAGGAGATATTTCCATTAATTCCGAGCCCGGAAAAGGCTGCGAGTTGGAAATATCCATCCCACTGCATTAATTTGTGCCTTCGAAATTATGAAACAGATAACCCTTGCTTTTGTTGAAGATCATCAGTTGGTCCGTCAGATGTGGATGACTCTTTTCGAGGAAATGCCGGAGGTCAAAATTGCCGGCGAGAGTGGCTCCCTTGCTGAAGCAATTCCTATGATCACCGAGCAACAACCCGATATTGTGTTGCTCGATATCAACCTCCCGGACGCATCCGGTTTGGATGCCGTTCCTTATATTCTTAAATCTTCTCCCCAAACCCGCATTGTTGCCGTATCGATGCATAACCAGGCATCTTATGCCCGGCAGATGCTTGAGCTTGGCGCGCGCGCTTACGTCACCAAGAACTCCTCACCCGAAGAGATCTTTGAGGCGGTGAAAGCGGTGATGAGAGGGGAGCAGTATATTTGTGAAGAGATCCGTAACGCGAATTAAGGAACGCGAATTCGCGTTACCCCAATTTGCGTTTCAGAATGCTCCACTCTTCCTCTTCCTTTGTAATGCTATTGCTTAATGTTCCCAACTGGTCGATGTCCATTTCAACAGTATCGCCGTCCTGCAGCCATTGCTCGGTGTAACTGGGGTCATTTAGTTTGCCCGTGCCGTTCAGCTCGAGGAAGCAGCCGGTTCCGACAGTGCCGCTGCCGATCACGTCGCCGGGATAAAGGTCCACGCCGTACGAAGCGCGTTCGATGATCTCGGCAAATGTCCAATCCATATCGCCTACATTGCCGAGGCTTACCTGCTGGCCGTTAACACGGCATTTCATCGTAAGGTTCCAGCTCTTACCGGTATGATTTTCTTTTGGAGCGATCTCGAACTCTTTCAGCTCATCGAGGGTGACGAGCCATGGTCCGATCGTGGTGGCGAAATCTTTTCCTTTCGCAGGCCCCAGGTTCAACAGCATTTCTTCCATCTGAAGCCGGCGGGCGCTGAGGTCATTCATGATCATCAACCCTCCGATATAGTCATCCGCTTCTTCCGCCCTGATGTTTCGTCCGTGCTTGCAGATCACGATCGCTGCTTCCAGTTCGAAGTCCAGTTTCTCGAAATGATCAGGCATACAGCTAACCGGTCCGGGGCCTTTAATGCTATGGTGGTTGGTGAAGTAGAAGATAGGATATTGATCGAACTCAGGGATCATTTCCACTTTGCGGTTGCGCCGCGCAGCTGCCACGTGCTGGCGGAATGCGTATCCGTCGCGGCAACTTGTAGGATAAGGAACAGGTGCAAGCAGCTGAACTTCATTGATAGCAATCCGGCGGTTGCTGGTACGTGATCCTTCCCGTAACATCAGTTCACCTGCAGTAGCGATCGGAAGATAATCTTCCCAGTATTGCAGGAACATATTCATCGTGCCCGGCAATTCCGGATGAAGGGTTTCCATATCATACACAAATCCATCGATGAGTACGCCTAATTGTTCGCGCTGGTCTTTAACGTAAGAAACTAATTTCATTGTTGATTATTTTCATTGCAAGTCAGGCAAAGGTAATGGAGGACGGGCTACATCGCTTATGAGCTTCGTTCAACCAGCACATTCCGTGCTTAGATTGCCAGCACTTTTTCAAAAGCCTTTCTCGGAGAACCCCTGAACGTCACTTCGCCACAATACACATATCCTAATTTTTCGAAAATGCGAAGCATCCCGGCATTGTCGAAGTTTGTATCAGCCTTCAAGCTGCTGATTTGATTGTCCCGCGCATACTGTTCGATTGATCTTAGCATTTCCTGGGCAAGCCCTTTACCAAGATGATCTTCTGAAATGGCAACACGGTGATACACTACAAAATCGCCGTCCGTCAGCCACTTGCCTTTGATGTTGGCATATTCCGGCTCATCATTGATTAGTATAGCGCAATAGCCGACAATGCCGTTCGTATCCGCAAGTACAAAACCATGTCCGTTTTCGATATCCCGGCGCACAACAGTTGGATTGGGATAACCATCCTGCCATTGATTACTGCCATCCAATCTGCGGCGCTCGATGGCTTGTTGCAAAATTTGCCAGATTGGATCAAGATCTTCGGATACTGCTTTCCTGAATAAATAGTTCATTGCGACTCGTTTGTTTTATACGCCGGATATATAATCCGGGAAATTTATCGGCGCGGCAAAATAGCGATAAATAACAAAATGGAAGATCGCAATGGCCGGGATAGCCCGGGAATAAAGAAAAAGGAAATGTCAATCTGTAACACCAGCTAATACCGGGAAAACAGTCTTCAGCAGGATGAGCCCATCGCTTTTTATGAGTATGAAGCAAAATGAAAAAAGGGAATACCTGCAGCGTGCTGAGCGGATTACGGGCGATTATAGCGAACCTGAAGCTAAATGCTATTCACACCCAGTTGATTATATATTAACAAGTTAAGCCCCGGTTGCACACGACAATATCCTTATATTTGCCGCATGCAGTTTGAAAAGATCCATAACAAAGGCCAGGCACGTCTTTTCAAGAGTGACTACCTTGAGATGTTAACCAAAACCCACCCGCTGGTGATTTGGGGAATGTATCTTCCTGTGATAGGATACATGTTGTATCATAGTAATGCAAACCTGAATTATTCTGTTCTTCGTGTGATGCTGACCTTTGTTGGCGGGATGTTTTTCTGGACATTCTTCGAATATCTCGCACATCGCTTCCTGTTTCATTGGGTCAGTGAGAATACAAAGGCACAAAAGTTCATTTACACCCTGCATGGTAATCACCATCATTATCCAAGAGATAAGCAAAGATTATTCATGCCGCCTGTACCAAGCCTTATTATCGCATCCGCGATCTTCGGATTAACCTATCTGTTCATCCGCCAGCAGGCGTTTATGTTTTTCCCGGGATTTATACTGGGATACCTGATGTATGGAACCATGCACTATGCTATCCATGCGTGGAATCCTCCCTTCAAATGGATGAAAGGCTTGTGGAGAAATCATCACCTGCATCATTACAAAAATGAACACAATGGATTTGGTGTCAGCTCAACAATCTGGGACCATATATTCGGAACAATGTTCGATCTGAGAAAAGAGAAAGAAGATAAAGAGAAGGTGAAGGAGCTGATGTTTGGAAAAGAAAAACAGCGTTAGGATCGCGTAGAAATAATTCAGACCCACGAATTCCGTGGGTTTTTTTATGAATATCACCAGCGTTCATCATCATCGATATTCTTCCCCGGAGAATTGAATTCACTTCTCGTTTTGAGCTTTTGTTGCTGGCGTTCTATCAATAACGAGGCGATAAGCTTTGCAGCGTCTTCTCCCGGCTGTTGCTGTAGCAGGTCTTTCAATCTGTATTCGCTCACATCGATGCGGTAAAGGATCGCGATCAACCTGTCAAAGTCATGCAGGAGCAGCCGATTGATCTCCTCTTCCAGCGCCTTTAACTGCTCCTTCCAATCATGATGTCGAACGTCCAGGCCGAGTTGGTCACATACCGCTAAAAGTGGTTGCTCTTTATTCACACAGTTATTTTAGTAGTAAAGGTAACTCCTATCAACAGGTATGAAAATATTCGTACGAATGTCTTCATACTTTTTATACACTAAAATTATTTTATATAATATTGAAAATGATTGATTTATATTGAAGTTTAGCAACATAATCATTTGCAAAATAAAAGTTAAAGGAGAAGTTCGATGTCTTTCGTACGAATATTGTCGTAGTTTAGCGGGACTAAACCACAACCAATTCGATGAGAAAGATTTTCATGCTGGCTGCTCTTTTCTGCAGCTTTACTCTGCCTGGTTTGTCCCAGGGTACCCTGAAAGGAAGGGTAGTTGATTCCACGAATAAGCAGCCGCTTGCTTATGCTACCGTGACCATTTTTAAAGCGGCAGATACCGCCATCATCACCTATCGGCTTAGTGACCCTGAAGGCAACTTCAAAGTTCCGGGCATCCCACTGGATCTTGAATGCCGGATGGTGATCTCTTTCTCAGGCTTTGCTGTTTACAGAAAGGAATTTTCAGTAACAGCGGCACAGCATACGATCGATCTTGGCGATATATATATGCTTCCCGATGCAAAGGCACTGGACGAAGTTCTGGTAATAGCGGAAAGACCGCCGGTTGTTGTAAAAAAAGATACGATCGAATTCAATGCATCTGCATTTAAAACACTTCCTAACGCATTAGTGGAAGATCTGCTGAAAAAATTACCAGGTGTACAGGTTGACCGTGATGGAAATATTATGGTCAATGGTAAACCTGTAAACCGTATCACGGTTGATGGAAAAGTCTTTTTTGGCGACGATCCCAAAATGGCCACAAGAAACCTTCCGGCAAACGTAATAGATAAAGTACAGGTGACGGATGATAAGGAAGAAATGCTGCGGAGCGGCGATGATAACCCTAATAACGTCGGGAAAGTGGTGAACATTACATTGAAAAAAGGAGTGAAGAAAGGATGGTTCGGAAAATTATATGGAGGTGGAGGAACGGACGAATTGTATGAAATCGGGGGCATTGCCAACATCTATCGCGACACATTACAGCTAAGTGTACTTGGCTATATGAACAACCTGAACAAAGCTGGCTTCAGCTATTCAGAATTGATGCAGGCAGGTGGGCTTGACCGTAACCGGGGTAATATGAATGGTACAAGTATCAGTATCTGGAACAATCCGTCCGGCGGTTCAAGTGTGTCAGTGAATGGAGTGAACTTCGGCGGCAACCAGGGAATGGGAGGCATATCTACCAGTAAAGGTGCAGGATTCAATATGAACCACGCTCCGAGCGCGAAGAAATCTTTCTTCCTCCAGTATTTCCATGGAAACGTTCACACCAACCGTTTAAGTGAAAGCGAAACACAACAGTTCAACGGTGACTCGATCGTTTCAAACAAAACGATGCTTACCAGCAAAGTGATCTCAAACGCACATAATATCGGAGCGGGAGCAAGATTAAAACCTGACTCGGTGACCAACATCCTCATCAACCTGAATTATACACTTGGCCTGTCCAACGAAACGCGATCAAGTATGATCAGCAGTAACAGCAACATACTTGGCCCATTAAGCGGCGGTGAAGTGTTGCAAAGAAATGGGAATGACATTCACAACTATCGTCATTTCATAACGATGACAAAGCTTTCACGATCGAAAAAAGGAAGACGTTATACGATCAGTCACAACCTGGACATGAACAACAGGTACAACGACTTTCTCACGAATACGGGACTTGATTTTTACTACCCGACCGCCTATGACAGCCTTGCCGCTCAGTTACGGAACGAACGGATTCCCAGACTGGATGCGAACGTTGCCTTTAACTATAGCGAGCCGCTGAATAAAATGCTGACGATCCGCATGGGCGGACGATATGAATACGGTAAGATCAATAACGATATCAATACATTCAGCAAAGATCCCAATAGTCAGTCGCCTGATGTCCCGGATCCACTACGCACAAGCAGTTTTGACAGGAACAGTAATCGTGTTCTGCTAACACCCGGCCTGGAATTTAAATGGAAGGACTTTACTATCACTCCGTCTGCAAGGGCGCTGTTCCAGTATGTGAACAATGACCTTGCTTCCCTTCCTGCGCCGTTAAAACAAAAGAGCACAGATATCCTTCCTGCACTGGGTATCGTATACAAACAGCTTAACCTGAACTATAGCAGGGATGTTGTGTTGCCGTCTTATGTTTACCTGATACCTGTAAGCGATAATACGAATCCTTATTTTATAACGAGAGGTAATACATCTCTGGCTCCTTCAAGGAGAGATAATATTTCTGTAAACTATTATTTCAACGATACCAAACGATCGCTGAACGCAAGTGTATACGCAAGCGGCGCAATCACTGATAATGATATCATACAAAGTATCCTCGTAGATGAGAAAGGTGTGCAAACAACGACACCTGTTAATGCAAATGGCAGTCGTAATTTTTACGTGAACTACAATCTGTATAAACAGTACAAGAACAACCAGAAGTTCATCTTTTCATGGAACACGGGAGCAAACTATAACTATAACAGGAACCAGTTGCTGTATAACAATGAGGCGAGCTGGCAAACGACGTGGAATATGGGCCAATGGGCCGGTATTGGTCTAAACTGGAATGACAAATTTGAATGGAATTCAAATGCTTATTTCAACTTCAACTTCACCAGGTATTCAACAACGCGTTTCAACAAGCTGAATGTTCAGACACGTACATGGGAGAATGAGTTGATACTTCGCTGGCCAAAGCACGTGATCTGGGAAACGCAATGTTCTTACTCGTTTAACAGCAATGTACCTGCAGGGGCACCGAAAGAGATCGTTCGTTGGAATGCAGCTGTTAACTTTACGATGCTGAGAGATGAAGTTGGCGTTCTTCGGCTGAGCGTGTTTGATATCCTGAAACAGAATCAGAACGTTTATGCTTTCGCCAACAGGAATATGATCACGACGAGTCAGTCAAACGTACTAACCCAATACTTCATGGCAACATTTACGTACAATGTGAGAGCTGCCGGGGTGAAAAAGAAAGTAGGAGGAAAAGACAGGCTGTTCTTCTTCTGATAAAACTGCTATTGAATTTGCATCGCCGTGATCGCTGGACTTCAGCATTCACGGCGATGCTATTTAAGTGCGCTTGCAGCAAAAAGCCGTTCCGGCAAGCAAAACAGGTAAATTGGTTTCAGAACGTCTTCCCTGTTAACAGCATAAGACCAGTGATCTTTTTGCAATAGTTTTAATAGCGATCTGCAATTCCGAGAGTGAATAATGCGAAATCGTACTTTACGGGATCGTGTGCGTCAAGCTTTTTCAGTTGGCTCGTAAGCTCCTCTGCCGCATCCCAATCCGTTTGTTTCCGCTTCAGCAGTTTAAATTTTCTAGCTACTCTCGCAACATGAAGATCGATGGGGCAGATCAATTGAGCGGGTGAAATATTCTTCCAGATACCAAGATCAACACCCCGGTGGTCATTTCTCACCATCCACCTGAGGAACATGTTGAGCCGCTTGCACGTAGAGCCTCTTTCCGGGGTGGCCACATGTTTTTTTGTGCGGGGTGGTGCATCTTCCAGGGAGAAAAAATATCGCTGAAAGCCAGACAGCATTTCCTCTACCGAAGTTCCATGTTTGGTGAATGCTGTTTCCAGCGAATCACCAGCGCTGTAGTGATGTTTGAAAAACTCAATAAAGTATAAGAGGTCGGTTGGATTGAACGTTCTGTGTTTGAAGTTCAAGAGGCTTTTAAGATCATCATCGCTATGATGAAGGCAGAACTCATGTGGCTGCATATGCATCAGCTGCATCAGTTCTTTCGATTTATTGATGATGGTTGTACGGTTACCCCATGCAAAGGTAGCAGCAAAAAAGCCTGCTATTTCCTGATCTGCGGGCTTGGAAAATAAATGAGGAATGCAAACGGGATCTTCTTTAATAAAAGAAGGTTGATTATATTCATCAACCTTCTTGTTTAAAAAATCTATCAATGATTTCGTCATATAATTTAATCCCTTAGACGGGGCTCGAGCCTCTGATGAGGCGGAGAAGTATTGCAATGATTGCAATTACTAACAGTATATGAATAAGGCTTCCTACAGAAAAAACGAAAAAGCCGAGAGCCCAGCCGATCAATAGTATTATAGCAATAAGGTATAGCATAGTTGGTGTTTTTAAGTGATAAAATTAATGTCTACCCTATACCTCATTTTGCAGATACAATGCCAAAACTGTTGAGCAATTATCCGATCGCCTGTTTGAGGTCAGCGATCAGGTCATCGGCATCCTCAACGCCCACGCTGAGTCTGATCAACGAATCAGACAGACCGTTTTTAAGACGTTCATCACGGGGAATCGACGCGTGTGTCATCGTAGCCGGATGATTGATGAGTGACTCAACACCGCCAAGGCTTTCTGCCAATGAAAATAAATGTGTTGAGGACAGAACGCGCATAGCTTCCTGCTGGCTGTCATCCTTGAGTTCGAAGCTGATCATACCGCCAAACCCTCTCATTTGCTTTTTTGCAATAGCATACCCCGCATTGTCTTCAAAGCCCGGCCAATAAACCTTTCCAACCTTAGGATGGCTTCGCAGCCACTGGGCAATTTTTTCCCCATTGATACAATGCTGCTGCATACGAAGGTGAAGGGTTTTGATGCCTCTTAATACAAGGAAACAGTCCATCGGGCCAGGCACCGCACCACAGCTTTTTTGTATGAAATAAAGTTTTTCACGGAGCTCTGGTGAATTCATGATTAATGCACCCTGGATCACATCACTGTGTCCACCCAGATATTTGGTTGAAGAGTGCATCACGATATCAGCTCCGAGGTCCAAAGGATTTTGTAAGTATGGGGAAGCGAA
>JBEVKW010000380.1:0-6854 GCA_040509495.1 Chitinophagaceae bacterium
CCTTCCCTTTCTTTAAGCACTGAACAACATACTGCAAAAGAAATAGATAGCATCTGCAGGGGGCAATTTGGTGTAGGTTATCTTATTACTCAGCCGGTGCATGTTGCAGATACTGCCGCTCATCCTTTATACAAATGGTTGGCAGACGGTCAGGCCAATGGTGCCGGAACGATACAGGTAAAAAAAGATTTTCAAAAAATTCTCTTTGATAAAGACGGGGAGATAATGGGGGTTTATGCTCCCGGGGTTGATCCATTGGACTCAACCATTCACAAAGCGATACTCGGATTAAATTAAAATAAGTCGCTTTTCAGAGTATAAAATTCCTCATCTTTTTTAACTGATCATATGAATGTCTCTTTAGTCCATTTTGTAAAACCTGTAGCCTTCCTTTGTATGTTGGGAAGCGGTTTAACGGTAAAAGGACAAACCCCTTATAAACCTGCTGCGTATCCGACGAATATTCCTGTAAACTACGTGCGCACTTGGGATGTGCTGCGACCGCAATCTGACGCATCTGCCATAACAGTGAGTGCCGCTGTGACAGATTCCCGGATGACTACGCAATACCTTGATGGTTTGGGGAGACCATTGCAAACAGTTGTCAAGCAAGGTTCGATGTTGACCGGTCAGGCTGGAAAGGATCTTATATCCGGTCATGTATATGATCAGTTCGGAAGAGAAGCGCATCAGTTTCTTCCCTCGCCAGCTATGCCCGTGAATAACTTATCCCTGATAGATGGCATGTTCAAATTAAATCCTTTTGAGCAGCAGGCTGCGGCTTACGCCACTGATTATTTACAATCACCCGTAACCGGGCAGGGCCAGACTTACTTTTATTCGCAAACAAAATTTGAACCATCACCATTGAACCGGGTTACGGAAACATTTGCACCAGGGAATAGCTGGGTGGGAACTTCGGAGCAACCTCTTGAGGCAAACCGGCGATCGGTAAAGGTGAAGTATTTCACCAACACCGCAAATGACCTTGTGCGGATCTGGGACATGACCAATCATGCAAGTGTTGGTGAATGGGGAACGTTGACAACGCCATCGGGGAATTCCGGCTATTACGCTGCGGGCGAACTCTCCAAGACCATTACGTCGGATGAACATGGTAAACAAGTGATCGAGTTCCAGGACAAATCGGGCCGCACAATTTTGAAGAAGGTTCAACTGACCGCTGCCGCGGACAATGGAGCCGGTGCCGGTTATGCCGGCTGGCTCTGTACGTATTATATCTACGATAATATCGGTAATTTAAGAATAGTCATGCAGCCCAATGCTATCGACAGATTTTATTCTACCTGGGGTTTCAATCAAACTGATCTTGACAGACATGCATTTCGTTATGAATATGATGAGAGGAACAGGATGATCCGTAAGCATCTTCCAGCGGCTAACGATATTTTTTATGTCTATGATCTGCGTGACCGCCTGATTATGACCCGTGATGGCAATATGACCGGTACCAACCAGTGGCTGGTTACAAAATATGATGACATGAACCGGCCCATCGAAACAGGGATCTGGAACAACAGCGGTTCCGCCCAGTATCACTGGCCACTCGCAAAAAATACATTACTTTATCCTGTAACCTCCGGCACTTATATGATCGTTTCGCAAACTCATTATGATGATTATGCAGGATTGCCAGCCGGACTGACGGGAACGTTTGATAACAGTTGGTCCGCAGAGATGTATAGTTCCAGTAGCAGTGCGTCCCTCTATGCCCAACCGTTGGTAGCTACATCCTCCATTCGCAATAAAGTAGGATGGACGCGCAGCAAAGTGCTTTCTACTGCAAACGATTATCTGTACTCGGTTAACATTTATGACGAAAAAGACCGGCTTATACAGATGAAGACAACCAATGTTACAGGTGGTACAGACATTGTCACGACACAATACAGCTGGGCAGGTCAGCCGCTGATCAGCGTCAACTATACCCATATTGCGGGAACACCGGTTCAGCATATCACTCAGGTTACCCGCTATGATTATGATGATCTTTCGAGGTTGAAAACCACAGAAAAGAAACTGTCCTACGGCCCACCTCCAGGTGCAAGCCTTGCAGCAACACCCTACGTTACGATCTCTGAATTGAGGTATGATGCGATCGGTCAGCTTACAGAAAAAACTATCGGCAATAAAAAGAACTCGGCAGGAGAATATCCAACCACGCGGATTCCGTTGGAATCACTCAAATATGATTATAATATCCGCGGATGGCAGTTAGGGATGAACAGGGATATGGCAAAGGAGGGCGCTGGGGGACGTTATTTTGGATACGATATAGGTTACGATGTGGCAGAGATCAGGAAAGCAGATCAGAGTGAGGTGGGGCAGTATGGCAATACAGTATTTAACGGGAACATTAGCGGCATATCATGGCGTAGTGCGGGAGATCAGGTTATGCGTAAATATGATTATGCTTATGATGCAGCGAACAGGTTGCTGCGAGCCGATTTCACGCAAAAAATAACGGATACGTGGAGTAATTCCGAAATGAATTTCAATGTTAAAATGGGAGATGGCGTCAGCCCATCTACGGCCTATGATCCCAATGGGAATATTAAACGCATGCAACAGTGGGGGTACAGGCTTGGCGGAAGTCTGCAGATTGATGATCTCACTTACGCGTATGCTGGAAACCGGATAAACTCAGTAAGTGAATCCGCTACAATCGGCACGACCAATCACGGGTTGGGTGATTTTACAGACCAGTATCACCAGCAAGGCAATGAATATGGTTATGACCGGAATGGCAACATGGTGACTGATCTTAATAAAAATATTGTCGGGGCAGTTGGTGCAGCCGTGTCAACAGGAGGGATACGCTATAATCATCTGAATCTGCCGAGGGAAGTGATCATCTCTACAGATGTGACCGGCGCGGTGCAAAAAGGGACGATCAACTGGCTGTATAACGCGGAAGGCGTGAAGTTGGAAAAAAAGGTGATAGAAGACAATGTGACCGTTGTGCATAACGAGAGTTCTCTTATCACGAAAATTACCACATATACCCGTTACCTGAATGGGCTTGTGCTGGAAAGTAAAGAATATACAAACGGCACTTTAAATACTGCTCTGGGGTATACTAACCGTTTGCAATTTGCGGGTCACGAAGAAGGGCGTGCGCGTGCGATCTTTCAGACATCTAATCCCACCGTGTTCGATCGTTTCGAATATGATTACATGATCAAAGATCACCTGGGTAATGTCCGCATGGTGCTGACGGAGGAAGTTAAACAGGATGCCTACCCTGCGGCAACAATGGAAACGGCGCAAGCTGCAACGGAAGACATGTTCTATGCGAACCTGTCCGCTACGCGCATTGACCGGCCATCAGGCTACCCGCTTGATACCACCTATTCGAATCCCAATAACAAAGTAGCGAAGGTGAATGGTGGTGGCAATAAGATCGGCCCGGCGATGTTGCTGAAGGTAATGGCAGGCGATAAGTTCCATCTTAAAGCAAGTGCCTGGTGGAGCGGAAGTGCGGGCGGATCGAATACGAGTCCGCTGACATCCATCGTCTCTGCATTGATCGGCAGTGCGCCGGGAATGAGTGGCGGGAAGTTGAATCCGGCAGATCTGACGAGTACCGTGCTTGATCCGCAAGTGAGTGCATTCCTGGCTTCCCAACCGGGTGTATCCGGGAAGCCGAAGGCGTATTTGAACTGGGTGCTGTTTGATGAGCAGTTCAAGTTTGTGGGAAGTTCGAGTGGTGCGGAGCCGGTGGAAAGCAGTGGTGTGGTGAAAGAATTTAACATAACCTGTATGCCGGTAGATAAAAACGGATATTTGTATATTTACGTTAGTAACGAGACGAATAGTGATGTGTTCTTTGATAATTTACAGGTGACGCATGTAAGAGGGAATTTATTGGAGGAGAGTCATTATTATCCGTTCGGGTTGACTATGGCGGGGATCAGTTCGAAGGCGTTATCGTTCGGAGGGCCTGATAATAAAAGGGGATATAATGGCAATGAGATACAAGAAAATGAGTTTAGTGATGGAAGCGGTTTAGATGTATATGATTTTAATGCGAGAACTTATGATCAGCAGATCGGAAGATTTATACAAATAGATCCACTGGCAAGTGAGGGAGGTCAGGAAGTTTTAACACCTTACCAGTTTGGATGGAATGATCCAGTAAAAAATGCTGATCCGGATGGGAAATGTCCAAGTTGTTTTATTGGGGCTTTTGTAGGTTTTGTGGTTGATGCGACTATTCAAGTTGGAGTGTCTATTGGAAAGTCTGTAGCGAATGGTAAGGCACCTACTCTTGCAAGTATTTGGAATGATTATGATGGAAAGCAAGGGTTGGCGGCAGCAAGTGCCGGCTTTGTAACTGGAGGGATATCAGCTTATGAGCAAGGGACAGCTGCAATGGCAAAAGGCGTGCTGGCTAATGCAACTTTTGGTGCAATGGAGCAAGTAAGAACAACGGGGACAGTCGATCCTGTAAATTTAGTAATCGATGGATTTCCTATGCCTGATATTAAAGTGCATCCACCGGTTAATACCAGTGCAGCCGAAAAAGTAGTAAGGCAAGCGGAGAATTCTATAGAGAGCAGTACTTCTAAAGTTCCGCAGCGAAAAATAGATCAATTAAGTGAAGCGCAGAGTAACTTAAATCAACAGAAAAATGTGAATGAAGGATTTAAGTCAACCGTGACATCTTCTACTGAGACATCTACTAAAAACGTCGCAAAATTGTATAACGATGCGAAGCCGCCATCGCCGGGAACAGTACCTGTCACAATGCCTCGCTATGATACAAGGCCCACGAGTGATAATTTGAGAACACCAAGACCATTTATACCTTTACCGCCAAAGTAATTAATTGCCCTATTAAAATGAAACTTACAAAAATACAACCTAAGTATATTTATTTATTCTTCTTTTGTTTGATGGCTGTTGTATTGTGCCTTTTTTATATGAGGTACAAAATGCATCTTGATACAATGGAGTCTGATAAGCGGGTAAAAGTTCGGATTGCGAAAGTGGTATGTGAAGGAAATAAAGACAATCAGAACTATATCGTTTTCCGCGGAGAGACAGAAAATGAAATTGTGAACGTTGGTAAATATGCTTGTGTCAGGCTTCAGGTTGGTGACAGTATCGAAGTATTGTATAACAAAGAATGGAATTTGTATTTTCCAACGGTAATCGATACTACTGATGATAAGTGGGGGATGGGCGGGAGTATTGCTTTTATGTTGATCGCTCTTTTTTATTTGTTGTTCTCAGCGAAACACAAACGAAATAAAAAATCAATGGTGTGATCCTGGAAGTACATTATAGATGTGCTGAGAAAAAATGTTTATCAAGCCCGGCACACGCCGTCCAGGCTTCGCTACGCTGCGCCTGTCCACCGCAGCTCCACCGCGCGACCGCCACCTGCCGGCGTCGGCAGCCTTTAGCATTTATAACGCCTCCGCTGCGCTACGGCTCAGTAATAAGGCGCCAGGGGCCTCTGCTGTGCCTGCGTGCTTGCCCGCCTTTTAGGGGCGGGCTGCGCACTCCCGGCCCAGCGCTGCCTTCCGCGTGGCGGGTGGTGGCGACGGTCAGCCATCCTTCACTCGCTTCGTTCGTCGGCATGGCCTTCGCTGCGCTACGGCCAGTCCTCCTCTCTTGCTCGCTCATCCTGGCTGCCCTGCCAACTCACAGCAGGAACAGTCATCATCCATCGCCAAACCTGCCGCAGCCGCCGGAACAATCGTTCAGTCAGTTGATGAACTCCGGCGCTTTGGCTTGCAAAAAAAACTTAGTTGATTGCCCCAGGAAGTATCGCTAAGATCGATAGCTCAAGCGGGCAATCAACTAAATTTTTTTCGCCGTCGTGCATCCCGCAAACAGACGGCATGAGATGCGGCAATGACTTCACTTTTTTCTTTCAATTGAAAATAAAACAGATTACTTTTAAGGCTGTAGCAGTTCTTTGAGTGAAGCACCCAAACCGGTTCCCAAAAAATGGTTGGGGCGTTAAAAATGGGTTGGCGGTTATTATCCGTTTGGGTTGACGATGGCGGGGATATCGAGCAAAGCGTTAGCGTTCGGAGGGCCTGAGAATAAATATAAGTTCGGAGGAAAAGAAATTAACAATAAAGAGTTCAGCGATGGTGCTGGTCTCGAGACTTACGACTTCGGCGCCAGGAATTATGATCCGCAGATAGGGAGGTGGCATACCATTGATCCGTTAAGTGAGGTAATGCGTAGATGGTCTCCATATAACTATGCGCTCAATAATCCAATAAGATTTATAGATCCGGATGGAATGTTACCTGGAGATTTTTACGATGAGAAAGGGAACAAAATAGGTACTGATGGGAAAGATGACGGTAAGAAATATGTAGTAACAAGCAAGGAAGATGTTAAGAAGATAGAAAAGGCAAGCAAAAGTGGTGGCACAACTCAAGTTAGCGAGGTGATGGCGGCACCTCTTCCCAGTAATACTGCATTGAGTGAATCATTAAATGTGCTAAATGCAACAAAAAAGGGCGGCGGGTTAAAAGAGCATTCGTCGTTAGTAATGAAAGACGGCTCTGTTATAAAAGGTAAAGAAAGCCCATTGCCAACGATCGGTGCTGATGGAACATCAACAGCGCCTTCAACATTGCCACCTATACCTGAGGGGAAAACGGTAGATGATGTAGAGGTTACAATACATTCTCACCCGACTGAAATGCAAGAGCAAAACGGTATAGTTTATCCTCATTCAGCTACAATTCCTTCAGATGTGGATAGGAACACGCTTAAAGATTATCGAACTACTCATATTATAGTAGGGCCTCTAGGAATCGGTACAGCTACAAAAAATCCAGATGGCACAATTAATAAAAAGC
>JBEVKW010000381.1:0-21424 GCA_040509495.1 Chitinophagaceae bacterium
AGCGTATAATCTGCGGGAACCGCTCTCCGTAGCGAAGCGAAGGAGGAACCCAACGAACATACAAACAAATAACGACTCCCACAGGGGGTAAATCCCGATTAAATTAACGGAAACGTTATCGGCCCATCCATCCTCCGTCAACCGTAAGGATCGTTCCTGTTACATAGCTGGACGCAGGTGAAGCGAGATACACCACTGCACCTTTGAAATCCTCCGGGTCACCCCAGCGCCCTGCAGGGATACGATCCAGGATCGATTTGCTTCTTACCGGATCATTGCGCAGCGCTTCTGTATTATCTGTCGCGATATATCCTGGCGCAATGCCATTCACATTCACGCCTTTTCCAGCCCATTCATTTGCCAGTGCCTTGATCAGGCTCGAGATCGCTCCTTTGCTTGCCGCATAACCTGGTACATTGATGCCACCCTGGAAGCTGAGCAATGATGCCGTGAAAATGATGCGGCCGCTGCCCTGTTCCAGCATTTGTTTACCGATCTCCCTGGCCAGTACAAACTGTGCATTCAGGTTAATATCGATCACACGATCCCAGTATTCATCCGGATGCTCTGCAGCTGGTGCACGCATGATAGTTCCGGCATTGTTCACCAGGATATCGATCCTGTTATTTTCCGCTTTCAGTTTGTTGAGAAACGCATAAATAGACTCACGGTTGGAAAGATCAGCCTGGTAAGCTTTGAATTTCCGGCCAAGAGCCGTTACTTCTTTTTCCACTTCGCTGCCACTAAGTTCGATCGATGCGGATACAGCGATGATATCTGCACCGGCTTCTGCAAGGCCCAACGCCATGCCTTTACCAATGCCTTTGTTGCCGCCTGTTACGAGGGCTACTTTACCAGTGAGGTCAAATTGTTTGAGAATGCTCATTGAATTGTAGTATAACTATACATGAAAAGATCAGTATCGCAAAGGACGCTAAGATAGCGCAAAGGACGCAACGTTGCGTCCTGTAACGGAATCCCTTTGCGTTCTCTTTGCGAGCTCTTAGCGCCGTTTGCGATACTGATATCGGTTACTTAAATAGTTCCGGCTTCGCCTTCGCCGGCTCCAATTGCCAGTTGAAATAATTCTTGTTATTGTTAAAGCAAATATCCTGGATCACCTTTCCGATCCAGGCAATATCATTTGGTAATTCACCATTCTCTATTTCCGTCCCGAACAGATCACAAAGGATGCGGCGGAAATATTCATGTCTCGGGAAAGACAGGAAACTTCTCGAATCAGTCAGCATGCCTACAAAACGGCTCAGCAATCCCATATTGGAAAGTGTGTTCAGCTGTTTGATCATGCCATCTTTCTGATCAAGGAACCACCATCCGGATCCCCACTGGATCTTACCAGCAGATGAACCATCGTTGAAATTCCCGATCATTGTCGCCATTAATTCATTGTCTGCAGGATTCAGGTTATACAGGATCGTTTTCGCCAGTTTGTTGTTGCTGTCGAGCTTGTCCATGAATTTCGCCAGTGCACGTCCCTGTGAGAAATCACCGATCGAATCCCAGCCGGTATCCGCACCAAGCGTTTGCATCATACGTGTATTGTTGTTGCGCAATGCACCGAGGTGGAATTGCTGCACCCAGCCTTTCTCCCAATCCCATTCTGCAAAATGGATCAGCATGGCTGATTTGAATTTGCGCTGCTCTATATCATTCAGCGCTTTTCCACCATGCACTTTATTGAAAATGGCATCGATCTCGGAACCGGTAAAGTCTTCTGCATAAATTTCTTCCAAACCATGATCAGATACACCGCAGCCAAGTGATGCAAAGAAATCATGACGGTTCTGCAAGGCATACAGGAAATCATCAAAAGAAGACACGGCGATATTCGTAACGCCTTCCAGTTTCTTTACATACGCATTGAACTTCGCCGGATCGGCTACATTCATGGCGTTATCGGGGCGAAATGCCGGCGTGATCGGCACTTCAAACCCATCTTCCCGCAGGCGGATATGATACTCCAGGGAATCAACCGGATCATCTGTAGTACAGATCGCCTTCACATTCATCTTGCGGATCAGGTTCTTTACAGAATAGTCTGATGATTGCAGTTTAGCCGTGCTTTCATCATAGATCTTCTTCGCCGTATCAGGGTTCAGGGTGTCGTTTATATCGAAGTAACGCTGCAATTCCAAATGCGTCCAGTGATACAAAGGATTGCGGAGTGTATACGGAACTGTAGCGGCCCACTGCTTGAACTTTTCAAAATCAGGCTTGTCTCCCGTGCAATAGCTTTCATCTATCCCATTCGTACGCATTGCTCTCCACTTGTAATGGTCTCCATAGAGCCACGCCTGCGTGATGTTCTCAAATTGTGTATCCTCTGCGATCTGCTGCGGAGGCAGATGGCAATGGTAATCGATGATCGGCATTTCCTTCGCATACTCATGATAGAGACGCTGTGCCGTTTTTGTCTTCAGCAAGAAGTTCTCGTCAAGAAATGGTTTCATACGCGCGCGTTGAAGTAAAAATTCAAAAGTAAAAATGCAAAATATCCCTCTGATAAACCGGCATTTCAATACAGCATCGAAATGGGGCTTCTGGTCTTCACTCTTTCCTCTTCACTTAGTTTAGGTTGTTGTATATGGTTTTCAAATTGAAAAGTAAAAAATAAAAAATAAAAATATCAGCCCTGAAGCTGCGACACTCCCGTTATAATGATACTTTTTATTTTTTCTTTCTTACCGTTTTCGTTTTCTGCTTTTGCTCAAGCCATAAGAAAAAGTCAAATAATAAGAACTGATATTTTTACTTTTGACTTTTTACTTTTTACTTAAAGCGATACTCCTCGTTTCCACGGAATAAAATCATCCTGGTTCAGCAACACGGCTTTCGGGATCACTTCTCCGCTGGCCGCCTTGATGCAATAATCAAGGATCTCCTCTCCCATTTCTTCGATGGTCTTTTCGCCATCGATGATGGGGCCGGTATTGATATCAATGATATCAGCCATTCTTTTTGCGAGTGATGAGTTGGTGGCTACTTTGATCGTGGGGCAGACCGGGTTTCCGGTTGGAGTGCCTAATCCTGTTGTGAACAGGATCAATGTGGCGCCGCTTGCTGCTTTGCCGGTTGTGGCTTCCACATCATTGCCGGGCGTACAAACAAGGTTCAATCCTGCTTTGGTCACCGGTTCTGTATAATCGAGCACATCTTCCACAGGAGAAGTACCGCCTTTTTTGGCAGCGCCCGTGCTTTTGATCGCGTCGGTGATCAATCCATCACGGATATTTCCGGGAGAAGGATTCATATGAAAGCCGGATCCCACTTTATGCGCAGCATCATTGTAAGCTGTCATCAGTCTGATGAACTTCTTTGCTGCTGCTTCATCTTTTGTGCGATCGATCAGGTCCTGCTCAGCACCGCAGAGCTCCGGGAACTCAGCGAGCAACACTTTGCCACCTAATGCCACCAGCAGATCGGAGGTGTAGCCAACCGCAGGGTTAGCTGAGATGCCGCTGAAGCCATCGCTGCCGCCACATTTCACACCTAATACAAGATGTTCCAGGCCGGCAGGTTTTCTTTCGATCTTATTTATTTCGATCAGGCCAAGAAAGGTCTGACGGATCGCTTCGGTGATCAGTTGTTCTTCGCTTTGTGATAACTGCTGTTCGAATATATGCAGCGGTTTATCAAACTTCGGATTGCGCTCTTTGATATCATCCAGCAGTTGCTGCGTTTGCAGGTTCTGGCAGCCAAGGCTGAGGATGGTCACACCGGCAACGTTTGGATGATCTGCATAGGCTGCAAGCAGTTTGCCCAGTACACCAGCGTCCTGGCGTGTTCCGCCGCAACCGCCCTGGTGGTTCAGGAATTTAATGCCATCCACGTTTTTGAAAACACGGTTAGTTGGCACTACCGCTTCTCTCACATTCAGATCAACACTATTCAGATCAGCGCCGCTTTTATACAGTTCCAGCAGCTGATGTGTTTTCAGTTTGTATTTATCGGTAACGGCATAACCCAATTCATTATGCATTGCTTCGCGGATCACATCAAGGTTTCTGTTTTCGCAGAACACCGTTGGTATGAACAGCCAGTAATTGGCCGTACCAACGCGGCCATCGGCGCGATGATATCCATTGAAGGTGCGGTCCTGGTACTTCGCAACGTTTGGAGCCGTCCATTGATAATTGGATGGACGATACGCAAACGGATCAGCCGCATGTTTGGTATTGTCTGTTGTCATGCGCATGCCTGCGTTTACGTCAAACTGGATCTTTCCCACCAGTACGCCATACATGGTGATCTTATCACCCGTATGCATGTCATCAATAAAAAACTTATGTTTTGCTGCAATATCTTCCAGCAGCACATAATCTTTACCGTTGTAGGAAACGGTCTCCCCTTTCTTCAGATCCTGCAAAGCCACCAGTACATTATCATCCGGGTGAACTTTTAATACTCTATGCTTCATTAAGCGAATTGTTTTTCTGTCGTTTTACTTTGAAAATCTCCTCAAATGTGTCTTGCGTAATTTCCCGCTGATTTACGCAGATTAAACCCGCAGATCCGCTGATATCTGTCTGTTATCAGAGGCTATCCTGCGTATCTGCGCTTGATCCGCGTAAATCTGCGGGAACCTTACGCCAGCCTATTTGATTTACTCAACTGACCGTTGGCAATCATTGCCAGTGCTCCTTCTTTTTCGATCAGCTCTATGTAAGCTATTACAGCTTGCGCGAAACCTGTGAATGCAGTCAGATCAATGCCCCACATTTCTTTATCTGCCAGCACTGACTTCACCAGCTCCGGGGTTTCCAGCGCGGTCCATTTCTCCGCAAAATAACCCGCCTGATCGTCCTGCAGCTTATATTGTTTACCAGCAGCAGTTCCGTAGTAAGCACCGTCATCGCCTTTTACACACTTCATGAACAGGAGATAAGCGGCAAAACCCTGCGCCATATGTCCAGGAACCTTGCTGTTCTTCTCATAATGACGCGTCAGCAAAGGTATATTTCTCATCCGCATTTTGGAACTGAAGTTCATCGTGATAGCCAGCCACTGGTGTTCGATGAACGGGTTGCGGAAGCGGTCGATCACTGTATTGGCGAAAGCGCAGGCTTCATTATAAGAGATCGTATCGCTGGCAACGGCATTGGCGATTTCCAGCATCATCACGCGGCGGACATAAGCCGAGAACTCTTCATTTACCATCGCCTCTTTTACTGTCGGGAAGCCCGACAGCACGGCAATTCCGCTGGAGAATGTATGGGTTCCATTGAGCAACCGGAGTTTCAACTCACGGAACTTCTCGATATCCGGCGTAACCACCACTCCTTTATCGGATTGCGCGAAAGACAGTACTTCTTTCACCCTGTCACTGCCCGATTCAATCGCCCAGAGGCGGAATGGCTCAGCCATGATCATCAGCTCATCACTATATCCTAAACGGTTTTCGGCATCCTTTTGTTCTATAGCAGGCAGTTTGCCGGGCACGATCCGGTCAACCAGCGAATTGCAGAAATGATTCGCAGAGGCAAGCCATTGAATGAACGGCTTTTCCAGTTTATTCTGCTCAGCCAGTTCCAGCACGATCTCACGGAGTTTTGTACCATTCCCCACGATCAGTTCCGTAGGAACGATCACCATTCCGCTTTCCAGCGAACCGTTGAACACGTTGTACCGCTCGTGCAGAAAAGCAAGCAGTTTTCCCGGAAAAGAGGAAGGAGGCGATTGACGGATATCATCATCCGTCAGCACAATGCCAACCTCCGTTGTATTGGAAATGACCAGTTGCATCTCAGGATTGGACGCACATTTTAAGATCTCTGCCCACTGTTCTTTTGCAGAAAGCACGCGGCTGATAGATCCGTTTATGATCGTCTCTTCTACTTTCTTGCTGTCTTCAATCCCTTTTACAGAGAGGGTAAATAAACCGTCCTGCGTTTCGAACGCATCTGTACCGCCGCTCGATGTCGACTTCACCACCACCACACGGCCATTGAAAAAGCCCTGCTTATTTGCCTTATCAATAAAATAATCAGGCAATCCGCGCAGCAACACACCTGTTCCAAATTGCAATACTTTTTCCGGTAATTCCAGCAAATTCATTGCAGGCACAGAGAGAGTGTCCTCTTTTTTTATCTGTCCTATTGCTTTTTTAGATAACTGCATTTAAAAGTCAAAATTAAAAAGTCAAAATTAAAAAACACCATGTCCGGCCTCAGCCCTAACCTTGAAATCAAAAATTTAAAAGTCAAAGTATATAGAGTTACTTCCTTTTGAAAGACTCTATTTTTTACTTTTGAATTTTTACTTTTTACTTCCCAGCAACCACCTGGCAAGATCTTCCGCTGCTTTATAATTATCATATTCAGCAGGGAGCTTTCTTCCGTCAACATATTCGTTATATAACCATGGATCACCAACAGCAAGCACTTTACCTTTGCCGTATTGTGCTGTGGCGATGATAATGTCGCCGTCTTTTGTAGCGTTTGCTTTTGCAGGTGCTTTTATGGTGATCGTACTTACTTCTTTCAGGAACATGTTTTTCGCTGTTTTGAAAACAGGATTGTTTGCACCCGGTAAAACCGAACCGGTTGGATAATGATCATTCTTCACCATGTTCACACTTTTGTCTGTGAAGGTGAATCCGAAGGCATTGGCCAGTTTGTTGAAATGTTTCAGATCACAGTTATTGCTGTCGTTTGCCATCAGCAATAAAGAACCACCATTTTTCACCCATTCCTGTATCACTTTCACCTCTTTATCGTCTACATAGTTTGGCGTTGGGTTATCTCTGATATGATCCGGATCGACGATGATGTAGACATCTGCTTTCTTCAGATCAGCAGCGGTTGGCGCGCCATCCAGCGAAGCGAGTTTCGCACCATAACGTTTGAAGATCGCGCCGAAGGTATGGAAGCCCGGGTGAGATCTTTCATCCCAGGTATAATGCCAGTAATCCATTTGGCCGCCCGGCGTTTTTCTTTTCTCGCTGTTGAAATAACGGTCGAGCAATACTGTCTTCTTTTTTGCAAAACCCAGTGGCATCATTTCCATTTCAACGGCACAGTTGATAAAGGCGCCCATGCCTTTCGGATCATTGACGACAACTGGTTCGCGCATGTAGTATTCAAAACTGCCATCGCGGTAAGGATTACCACCGAGGCCAGATACAGCCACCGTTCCATGAAGATTCAGCTGACCGTTCTCTGTTTTCAGAAATTCTTTCTTAATTCCTTCATATCCTTTCTTTGCTTTCGCTGCAAAAGATTCAGGAATATATCCGAGGCGAACTGCTTTAGCGAGTGTATACACCAGCATACAGGAAGCAGATGCTTCTTTGTAGTTCTTTCCCTGGTTTGGTTTATCCACCACATCCCACCAAAGACCGGATGCAGGATCCTGTACTTTTACGATCGCTGTGGCGAAACGGTTCAGGATGCCGATGATCGAATCACGGCCCGGATGTTTCTCCGGGAAATAGTCCAATGCATCTACCATTGCCATACCATACCAGCCTAATGCGCGGCCCCAGAAGTTGGGAGACAAGCCTGTCTCTTTATTGGCCCACTGCTGCTGTTTGCTTTCATCCCAGCCATGATAGAGTAATCCCGTTTTAGGATCACGCGCATGACGCTCCATGTAGATGAACTGGTTGGCGATATCGTTGAACGTAGTGTCTTCGTTGAACACCTGTGCGTACTCTGCGTAGAATGGCTGGCCCATGTACAATCCATCAAGCCACATCTGGTAAGGGTATACTTTCTTATGCCAGAACCCGCCTTCGTTCGTGCGAGGATGTGTTTTCAGCTGATCGCGCAGCAGCTGTGCTGCTTTCTTGTATTTCTCTTTGCCAAGAACGCGATAAAGCAACAGGATCTGTTTACCGTTATTGACGTGGTCGATATTATAATCGGAACCTTTGTAATCATAGATCGATCCGTCATCTTTCACGTAATAATCCAGGCTGTGCTGGATATAGTTGAAATAACGAACATCACCGGTGTTCTGCCAGATGCCTTCGATCCCTTTCAGGATGACGCCCTGGTCATAGCTCCAGCGGGCTTTGTTGCCTGGTTTAACAGAAAAAGAATCCGGCCACATTTTGATGGCCGTTTCTGCCATTTGCTGTGACAGGGGAAGCGTTGTCTGGGCAATCGTTTGTTGCGAAAAAGCCAGGGCAATCACGGCCGCTGGCAAAAAATAATTTTTCATTTAAGGGAAACACTTTTTTCCGAAGCTCCTAATTCGTACTGGATTTTCTGTCCTGCACTGGTGGCGTCGGTGTTTTTAATTTGTATATCCTTACTTCGGTCGCCGCTTACGCGGAATAACAGGGAAGCACCTTTTTTAAAATTGAATTTATCAAATACCAATCCGCTGCTTTGGATGATATCCACGACCGGTTCAGTTTCATCACTGATGATATGGACGTTTTTGAAAGTAATACCGTTGCCTTCCTGGATCTCGATGCCTTTTTTCGCCTGGAGTACCATGTTTTCCATCACGATGTCTTTCACTGGCATCTCGGGCAAGCCGCGAACAAAAACGCCTCTGTCGGCACCATTGCAATAGATATTACTGATCTGGAAATTCTTGAACACGGGCGTTGCTTCGCTCACCGGTTTGGTTTCGATCACCGGCAGTTCTCTTTTTTCGCCAGCCAGCGGCACAGGATCTTTGGCGGCATAATACATATCAAACAGGATCGCATCACCTGGAAGATCTTTCATGTAGATATCACGGATGAAGATGTTCTCCACCACACCGCCGCGACCGCGGGTGGTTTTGAAACGAAGGCCAACGTCTGAACCGATGAAGGTGCAATTGCTTACATACACATTCTTTACACCGCCGCTCATTTCACTGCCGATCACGAATCCGCCGTGTGAAGCGTAAACCGTACAACCACGGATGATCACATTCTCCGTAGCCATTCCGCGTTTGCGGCCTTCTGCATCACGACCGCTTTTCATGCAAAGACCGTCATCGCCTACATCGAACACAGAATTTTCGATGAGGACGTTCTTGCAGCTTTCAACATCGATACCGTCGCCGTTTTGCGCGTACCAGGGGTTTTTCACATTTACATTTCTTACAGTCAGGTGTTCGCTCATCAGGGGATGAAGAGTCCAGGCCGGTGAATTCTGAAATGTAACACCTTCGAGAAGGATCTGCTTGCAGCCCGTCAGCAATACAAGATTCGGGCGCAGGAAATCCTTAATACTATTGAAGAAGGCCGCATCTTTCTCCGGAGAGATCGCACCCGGATTAGACATTTTTGAACCTTTCAGTGCTTTTTCGGAAGGATACCAACCTTTTTTATCTTCATTCAACACACCGCCGGAAGCAACAAGGCGTTTCCACTGGCTTTCGGTCAGTTTATCTTTTTTTACCATTCTCCAGGCGTCGCCGTTTCCGTCAACAATTCCTTTTCCGGTGATGGCGATATTGGTGGCGTTGGTGGCAGAGATAGGCGATTGGTTGCGCATTTGCTGCAGGCCTTCCCAGTTTGCTTCCACCAATGGGTATTGATTGAAATCTTTAGTGAATAAAAGTGTAGCCCCCGCAGCGAGGTGCAGGTTGATATTGCTTTTTAAAACGACGGGCCCGGTAAGCCAGAGGCCATTCGGAACGTATACCACACCGCCGCCACGTTTCGAAAGTGTTTCAATTGCGGAATTGATGCTTTTGGTGTTCAGTGTATTTCCGTCAGGAACAGCGCCGGTTTTGACAATGGAGAGCGTGTCTTTCTTAAAAACGGGCGACTTGATTACGGGGAGAGGGCCTTTGAACTGTGCCGTTGCAAAACAGGGCGCGACGAGGCACAGGGCGAAGATTTTTTTCATCATGACATTACATCGTTATCGGTTAAGCACAAAACCAGGAGGTTCATCGTACAAGTTTAACCCCATACGCAGTCATTTTCAATACATTCGGTGGGTTTATTTACGCAATCGTTACCGGTAACGTTTTCAAGGGACTGCCGTAGGAGTATCGCAAAGAGCGCAAAGTAAGCGCAAAGGGCGCTAAGTATTTCCTTGCGTTCTCTGCGGCTACTTTGCGCCCTTGGCGATACTCCTACGCCAGTCATCCTCAATTATATCCCTGATTCTGCCGGAATTCCTCCTTATTGGTAACTGCGTCTATCTGAGTTTGAGGAATCGGACGAAGTAAATGGAAAGCCTGTATCGTCGGAGCTGCCTGTGGATTATTCGCTTTTACCCGGTCGATCAACTGACCGGTTCTCTTCAGATCCATCCAGCGCCATTGTTCACCCGCTAATTCCCGCGCGCGCTCATCCAGCAGGAAACCGAGTGTTGCCTGTGCCGGCGTGATATCCATCGCGCCTGCCGTTTCGAACGGATAGGTTCCGCCCGCCGCCCTGCGCCTTACTTTGTTGATCAGGCCAGCCGCCGTCGCCGGATCATTCAACCTGATCTTTGCTTCCGCCGCTATCAGCAGGATATCAGCCAACCGGAATACAAACGCATCCCGCGCACTCCTTGCATCTGTGGTTTGCGTGGCTGGAGCCACGGTCTTGGTTGGATCAATGAACTTCCTCACTGCCACATAAAGATTATTCAACCGGGGCATTCCATCTGGTGCATACACGCGGTTGATGTCATAACAATTGTATTTACGTCCATCTTTGAATTCGTTCGATAATGCTTCCTTGGTAATGAACAGCGCCGTGTCACCCGGATTGATCACACGGGTAACAGTTGTACCATTCGACAAAGTGATCGTGTTATTGGTCGGCGTCGTTTTATTACTGATCCAGGCTTCAGTGAAGGTAGCGGCATAACGCTTATCCAGCGATGCATCATACAGGTTCAATAAAAACCGCGACGGCATAAAGCGGGTAAATGGCTGACCGTACACACCAATACTTCTGGTCATGCCTGGCTGCACATCGTATTTGGGGATGAACATGAAGTGACTGTTATTACTTCCGCGCGGATGCCCGTCGGGATAAACGATCACCGTTCCACCCGGAGCGCCGGAGCTGGTGCGGGAATCACTGGTCACAAAATCATTGGCATAATTCACGGCCCAGATCACTTCGGTATTGATCTGTTTGGTGAAATCCCAGAGATCGGAGTATTTATCCAGCATCCTGATCGCCGGATAATTGGTGATCACATTGTTGGCATATTTATACGCACTATCAAACCTTGCGGTGTTATTATCATAACTCGCCCAGGTGAGATACGCTTTTGCAAGAAATGCTTCCGCTGCCGGCTTTGTAACACGGCCATTATCTGACGCCGCATTGACGGTAACAGGAAGCATATTTATGGCAAGGTTCATGTCGTTAACGATAGCCGTATAAATCGAGTCAACAGGTTTTCTGAAGGCAGTAGTAACGATCCCTTTTGTTTCCTCCAGTGTAAGATGTGATGGCCCCCAGGTTTCAACCACGAAGAAATAATACCATGCGCGCAACATCCGCAGTTCACCTTCGCGTTGAGTTTTTAACGCGGCAGATAAACCGGATTCACCAACGCGGCTGATCAATGCGTTGGCCAGATTGATCGCGGCATAATACTTTCCCCAAACCTGGTCAACCACCACACTTGTTGGAAGAAAATTCGGTGTATAGCTGGTGATCTCTTTATTCACATCATCCACACCACTGAGCCAGATATCGGAACCGGCTTCATAGAGATTATAGCCAGCTTCCTTTCCCCATGTCCAACGGTTAAAGCTATATACTCCGCTGACACCGGCTTCAAAACCAGCTGGCGTATTGAAGACCGCATCAGCTGTAACACCACCGGGATTGTATTCTTCCAGCTTCTTGTTACAGGAAATAAACAGCAGGATGACCAGAGCAGAAATGATTGCTTTTTTATATAGAATAATATTTTTCATACTTCAAGACTTTAAAGAATTAGAAATCGATGTTCACACCGCCGAGGAATAAACGGGATAAAGGATTGGTGATGTTACCACCCCGCTCCACGTCGTAATTGTCGATCTTGGAAAAAGTCGCCAAATTTCTTCCGCTCACATAAAAGCGAACGCGTGACAAACCCCAGCGCGCTGCCAGTGAAGACGGAAGATTGTATCCCAATGTGGCGCTTCGTATTTTCAGGAATGAGGCTTCCACATTTGCCAGCGTAGTATAACCAAGCAAAGAAGTAAGAGCCGCAGTTGAACGCGGATGCGGGAAATCATTGCTTGGGTTATCAAGCGTCCAGTAATTCATCACAGCGCTGTTCTCGCGGCCCTGAAGATGAAAGCGGTTATTGTAATCATACACCATCCACTGACCAACTCTTGCGAATAAGAATATGTTCAGGTCAAATCCTTTGTACGTGAAGTCAAGGTTCAGCCCTGCATTCCATTTCGGCGTAAGCTGACCAACTACTTTGCGGTCGAGGTCGGTGATCTTATTGTCTTTATTCAGATCAAGCAAACGGATATCCCCCGGCACCTGGCTGTACCCTTTCGCCGCTGTCGAATCACCCAATTGCCAGATCCCAAGTTTTTCGTAATCATAGATCACATTCACGGGGCTGCCGACAACGATCATTCTTCCATTGACCGGCATTGTAGCGAGATTATCTACCAGTGATACTACTTTTTCTTTATTGGTAAAGAAGGTTATACCGGCGTTGAATTTAAAATCGTGGTGATTTACAACAACTGCGTTCAGGCTGATGTCCAAACCATACGTATTTGTTCTGCCTACATTCTGTAATACTTTACCGGCGCCGGTTGTAGGGGGCAATGCTCTTTCGAGGATCAGGTCGTATGTATTGGTTTTATAGAAATCGATCGTACCATTCAGCCTGTTGGCAAACAATCCAAAGTCAACCCCTATGTTCAATGCTTTGGTCTTTTCCCAGATCAGATCGGGATTACCGACAAGATTGCTGAAATAAAGGCCTGTTGCAACAGCCTCGCCAAAGGCATTCGGAACGGTATTCAAAACAGATTGTGTAACATACGCGGAAGCAGGATCATTACCCGTCAAGCCATAGCTCACCCGGAGCTTCAATTCGTTGATGCTTCTGCTCTTTGCCATGAATGGTTCATCAATGATGCGCCATGCAAGCGCTCCTGCAGGAAACACGCCGGATTGATTAGCACCGCGGTATTTCGATGAACGATCGCGGCGCACGCTGAACGAAGCGAGATATTTTCCTTTATAAGAATAGTTCACACGTCCGGTCAATGAGAACAACGCCTCTTTTACGTATCCGCTTCCATTGGTTGGAGAAGATCCAATACCAAGATTGTAGAAGAGACTGCTGGGCAGAAGCAAGCCGTTTGATTTCCCGATCAGGCTTTCTCCATTGGTTTGCTGATAAGAAGTAACGCCCGTAAGATTCAAATTATGTTCACCGAAGGAAGTGCCATAGGTGGCAATATTCTCCCAGGTCAGGTTTCTGCCGAAGTTGGTAGAGTCAGATGCAACACTGGCGCCGCCGCGAGAATTCAGCGACAATACATCATAGAACTTACCCGTGCGGCTGTTATTCACTGTTAAACCAAGGTTAGATCGAAGGTTCAAACCTTTGATTGGTGACAGTTCCGCATAGGCGATCGCCAGTGTTCTATCGATGGTCTGGTTATTTACAGACACATTCGGCAATTCATCAAACAATGGGTTCCATCTTGCAGATTCACTATTCGGATTCTTGATCAGTTGGCCGAGATCATCGTACGCGCGTGAGAAAGAGGAGATCTTCGATGCTTCATCCAGCGGATTGGTACGCATGTCTATCTGGTAGCGGGAGTATTGCATTTGCATGCCCACTTTAAAGATCCTGCTGATGGTCTGATCAAGGCTGAGGCGGCCGGTGAATCTTTTCAGTTCATCATTTACAAACATGCCGCGTTCATTATAAAAACCAAGCGAACCATACACTTTTGTTTTTTCACTTCCGGCACTGATACCGACGGTATGTTCCTGCTGATGCCCATCGCTGATCACGAGATCAAGATAATCTGTGTTTATGCCATTGTTCAGATTGGTCAGCTCTTCGTTGTTGAAGATCAGGTTATCACTGTTGTTATCGATCCATGTGCCGGCGGGGTTGATATTCGCCATCGTGATACGCCTGTTCGCTTCGCGGCGAAGATTAGCGTATTCGGTACCATTCATAAAGCGGGGGAACTGGCTGAGTTGGGAGATCCCATAGTAAGAATTCAAAGAAACCTTTGGTTTACCAGAAGTTCCTTTTTTGGTTGTAACAAGCAATACGCCATTTGCCCCCCGCGCACCGTATATAGCTGTCGAGGAAGCATCTTTCAATACTTCCAGGCTTTGGATGTCATTTGCATTGATGTCCTGAATGCTGGGATAGATCACACCGTCCACAATCACCAGCGGACCGTTATTGGCAGAGATCGAACGGTTACCACGAACTGTCATCGTAACGCCGGAAGAAGCACTGCCACTGTTACGCGTGATATCTGCACCAGGTAATTTCCCCTGGAGACTTTCCATCACGTTCCCCGAAGGAACTTTCTTCATTTCATCGCCTTTCACAGAAATGACAGAACCGGTGAGATCACGTTTTTTTACCGCACCATAGCCGATCACGATCACTGCATCCAGGTCTTTTTTTACTGAAGTAAGGATGATAGAAAAAGATGGACTGGAACCGACCTTTTGCTCCTGGGGTTCAAAACCGACATAAGAAAAGGTAAGTACGTCCTCCTCATTCGCGTCGATAGTGAATTCGCCTTTTTCGTTGGTGGTTGTGCCTGTGTTCGTCCCTTTTATATTAATGGAAACGCCGGCCAGTGCCACACCATTTTCATCTGTGATCTTACCTGTAACAGGTTTGGGAGGAGAATACTTATCGTCCGGTTTGATCACGATAAGGTTGTTCTCCATGAATTGATACATTAAGCCGCTGCTGAGAAGGATCTTATCCAGTGCCTGTTTGATATCGGCAGCTTCCATATCGAGGCTCACTTTCCGTTTTACATTTCTGAGTTGTCCGTTATACAGGAACCGGTAATCAGTTTCTTTTTCGATGTAGCTCAGGATTCCTGCTATCTCCGTTCGTTTGAACCGGAGATTCAGCTTCTGCCCGATCCCTTCCGCAGATACGTGCAGCGCAAAAGCCAGCAGAAAAAATGTGGTCACTTTCATGATAAGGAGTAGTTTGGAAAGCAACGGGTTTTTCGCAACCGTTAAAAAACTTTTCATACTTTAGTATGGTTATGGGTTGATAAATGCAATTCCCTTCAGCGTAAAGCCGGAGAGATGCGTTCCTTAAGAAGATTATTAACCTTTAGCACAGGGGAATGCGCCAACATTCCCCATTTGTTTGCCCAGTTATTTTCGGGACTGCCTGTCGTAGGTTCCCGCTGCTCACGCAGATCAAGCGCGGATGCGCAGATTATTCCGATTAAAAAGTGATTTAATCTGCGTGTCCGCGGTTCTATTTCTGCGTGATCAGCGGGAACCAACGCCAGGCGATCTACCTCCCTGATCCAATAAATATTTCATTTCCTTTAATTGAATATTTGAACGGCACTGCAACCTGCAACGCCTTGAATGCCTGTTCCACCGACTCGCTTTCTATAGAACCATTAAACACCAGCAACCTTGCTTTTTCATCTTCAAAATGAATGGTCACATTGTACCAACGCTCCAGTTTTTTTGCCAGCGCTTCAAAATCATCATCTCTGAATTCGAGTCGATTGAACAGCCAGGCCGTTTCGATTCTTTCCTTTTCACTTAAAGTTGTATCAATCGTGGCAATTCCTTCAGAGAGTGCTTTCTTTTGTCCGGAAGAATTTGCGGGAAGATCATCTGGCAGGTCAGTAGAAATTTCATGACTTGCCGAAGGCAAACTGATCTTTTGATTCGGATGAAGATAGATGGCGGGTTTATTACCGGGCTGTATGATCTGAACCAGGCCTTTGATCAGCGTGGTTTCCACAAGATCGTCGCCGGGATAAGACTTCACATTGAACGAAGTTCCCAGTACTTTAATATTGATATCACCTGCATGAACGATGAATGGGCGATCAGGTTGTTTTACCACATCAAAATAGGCTTCGCCGTATAGTGTTACTTCACGGATCTTATCATTAAATGTTTTGCCATAGCTGATAGAAGAGCCCGCATTAAGCCATACGGTGGATCCATCCGGGAGTATGGCGCGGGTACGGCTGCCTTTCTGCGCAACCACCTGGTGGTTATTATCAGTAATGCTGCCAAACGTGAACCAGTGCAAAGTGCCCCAGGTACAGAACGCCAGCACGATCAGCGTAGCCGCTACCTTCCATGCATAAGACTTTTTGTGAATGATCGTTTCTTCCGGGGTTGTATCTGGACTTTCATGAAGTGCTTCTTCTACCGCCGCCAGTTGAAAAATCCGGCTGATCTTTGAAGGATCGGTTGGCGGAGGCGGAGGATTTTTCTTAGCCTGCCAGAGTTGTGATAAAAGTTCGTATTGCTGCTGATGGTTTGGATCCTCAGCCAGCCATTGCTGCAAGGCTGCCTCTTCTGCAGCAGTTGCTTCACCGCTCAAATGACGGGATAACAGGAACCAGGTATATTCGGGATTTTCCGGCAATGCAATACGTTTGACTGAAAGGACAGTAATACCGGAAGTATCTACTAAGAGGTTGGAATATTTTTTTTAAACGTGGCGCAGGAGTATCGCAAAGAGTGCAAAGCAATGCAGAGAGCGCAAATAGATCATCGCGCACCTGGCAATTCTTCGCACGCTTTGCGATACTCCTGCGGCAAACGGATCAAGAAAACAATTCAGGGAATCTAATTCTTACGGTCAGGGGAATTTGACCGGGGTGATAGTTTTACATCGCCATCCTGCTGTTCCAGTAAAGCACAGATCCGCTTTGTAGCAATGGCCATCTGCACATCGATCGTATTAACCGAAATGCCTAAGATCTGGGCTACCTCCTTATATTGTAATCCATCTTCACGGATCAGCCGGAAGATCATTTTACAACGGGGAGGCAGGGCCTCAATGGCGAGTTGCATCCGCCTCATCATTTCCGCGCTCACCAGCAACCTATGCGGATCAAGGGAGGGCGTAGACATCTCATCTCCCATATCTTCAAATGAATAATAAACAGTCTTACCCCGCTTGACCAGCAGGTTATAACACCGGTTCTTCACAGCAACATATAAGTAAACAGAAAGATTGTCTATGCGCAGGATTTCTTTTCTGTTGGCCCAGAGTTTTACAAAAACATCTTCCACCAACTCTTCTGCGTCTTCCGGAGATTTTACAATGGAGGTACTGAAATAGTGAAGCCGACTGTGAAAAAGCCTGTACAGCTCTGTCAGAGCCATCTCATTCCCGTCGCAAATACCTTGCTGTATCAGACGAAGATTAGCAGTCATTTTAGTCGTTTTGGCAAACAATGCAAACTAAATATAACGAATTTCTGTATCGAAAGATTTTTCATCTCCGCAAACGTTCCCGTTCGAAGTAAAAAGTCAAAAGTAAAAAGTAAAAATTCTCCCGGAGAGAACTACTCCGTTATGAGAAGTTTTTTACTTTTTACTTTTTACTTTTGACTTTTTACTCTTTAACTGATCTTAACCGCTTGCCTCGCTAGCATCTTCCACCCACCCTTCTGGTGCTGCCATACGGTCATGATCTTGAGATGTACTTCGCCTGGCTTGCCACCGTCATTTGTTTTTGCGGAGAGGGTGTGGCGAACAATTGCAACATCTTTGCTGACCTGGATCGTTTGATCAGTGAGGTCAATGGTCACAAAATCAGATTTGCCGCTGGCGAGTGTACTTACGAACTCTGCCTTGGTTTCCACTTTACCACCGCTGTGACCATAAGAGAGACCATCGGCGGCGATATTATTGAGCGCCGACTCACTGCCGTCGACCATCGCTTTACGGAGCGCTTCAACTGCTTCAGCTACTTGTTTTTCACTTTTTGTTTGTGCATTCATGGTTGTACTGATGAAGAGTACGGCAATTGCGAGCAATAGTTTTTGCATACGTGAATTGTTTATTGTTGATGGCGGATAGCCATCGGCTTGAGATCTGTTAATTCAGAAATTTTTACCGGTCTTTTCAAAGCTATGCTTTTTCTTGCAGCAATGCCAATCAGGATAGACATGGCGCCTTCGCGTGTTCCGGCCATTACATGATGCGGGTTATCATTCTTATCAACGAACATTCTTCGCTGCATGCGTATATCTCCACCGCCGTGACCACCCTTGATCTTTGGCGTGGTGAAAATCTCATATTCTTTCTTGAAATTGTCCATCACCATGATCTCCCGGAATTCATTGGCAACAGCATCATCGGCATCGGACATTTCCACGGCATGCCGGCCCGCCTGGTCATCCGGCGTCTTCTGCAGGTAGGGAATATCCTCCCATGTTTCGATACGACCTTCCGTTCCGTTGAACGCGATCTGCCATCCTTCATACGGAGAGTAAGTAGTGAGTGAGTAGTTGGCTACAACGCCGTTTGCATACAGGATCTGAGCAGACATCTTATCGTAGATATCAATTTCATTCCTCCAGACACAACCATCCCGGATATAACCATCATGCTGTTCATTCTTTACATACAGGTCAACCAAACGCTGGTCTTTGGTAATATCCCAATAGAACTTACACTGATCTTTATACTGGCATCCACGGCATTTGGTGCCACGGAAAGAATTGTTCTTTCCATACATCTCAAGCGAACCATAAGCACTTACTTCAACCGGCTCCGAATTCAGCCACCAGTTCAGCAGGTCAAAATGGTGCGTCGCCTTATGCACCCAAAGCGAACCGCTTTTAGCAGTAAAGCCATGCCAGCGGCGGAAATAATCGGCACCGTGATAAACGTTGAGGTACCAGTTGAAATCAACAGAAGTGATTTTACCCACCCGTTTCTTCGCCAGCAATTCCTTCAATTGCATACTGTGAACGCTGTGGCGGTAATTGAAAGCAACGATCACTTTCTTACCTGACTTTTTCTCCGCTTCAAGAATGCGTTTACATTTCACTTCATCGGTGGTCATCGGTTTTTCGGTGATCACATTAAAGCCTTTGAGCAGGGCTTTTACAATGATGTCATCATGAGTAGAATCGACAGTAGTGACGATCAGATAGTCGGGCTTTGTTTTGGCGAGCATCTCATCCAGGGAAGAAAAGAGTGGACAATTGACGCCCATCATCTGCTTTACATATTCCATCCTTCCGGGGTTGATATCAGCGAGACCAACAAACTCTGCAGCAGAGCCAAAATTCTTGAGGAGGTCTTTGCCCCAGAAACCGGATCCCCTGTGGCCGGTGCCGATCATGGCGAGTTTGATCTTTTCAGCAGGTGCAGCAAATGAGTCAAAGGGATGCAACAGCAGTGATGCACCCGCAGCGGCGGTATAGCCGAGGAATTTACGACGTTCCATATAGCAAGCGTATTTAAATGTGGATCATTAAAAACGTCAAACCGAATTAGTTCACCTCCTGGTCGATCTGCGTAGTTTCCCGCTGATTCCGCAGATCTTATATTTCCGATTTTAGAAACCTCCTCACCTGATCGAACATCCCCGTAGCTGTTCCGCAGATGCGCAGATAAAATACATTTATCAAAGGCTGATCTGCGTATCTGCGATAGCGAATAAAAAAATATTCCTGTAATCGCCAGCAGTTAACTAATTAAGACAGGTAAAATCTGCGTGATCAGCGGGAACCTTCGCCAGGACCGCAAAGACTTAGCGTACTCTGCGACACCTTAGCGCTCTTCGCGATACTTGTCATTTCACTGACGAAATACGAAACCAATCAACATCCGCAAAACCAGCATCATTCGTTTTTGTTGTTCGTGTGCAGAACAGCCCAACTTTTGCACCAACCCATCTTCCTGGTTTTGCCGTCAGCTTCTCTCCTATCTTTTCAAATTTAGTTCCGTCAGTGCTGTAGCTGAATTCGCAAACGCCGCCGTTAGTCACTGTCACCCGGAAATAAATATCTGCATTCTCCAGTTTCTTGCTATCCTGCACTGTTTCATTCTTTCCCTTGTCAGCATTGTTGCAGATACTAAAGGAAAGATAATTCCCTTCTTTCTTTTTTACAACAGATACGTATGCATAATCAGCGCCGAATACGATCAGACCTGCTCGCTCATTATCAAGGCGGGGCTTGAAGTTCAGTTTGGTTGTTGCCACAAATTCGTCAGCCGGGAATTTCTGCATCAGCAGATTGGGAACATCCCAGTAGTTCTTTGCACTATCCGGCATCGGGTAAGAAAAGAGGCGAAGCTTGCCACCGCCAGGAAAAGCCCAGAATGGTTGCGGGTTTGCCTGCCACTGCCATTGGAGGCCCAATTTATTTGCATCGAACTCATCACTATCCGGAGGTGTTGCTTTAACGATCTTCTGTGCGCCGACATTGGGTTTTTTGTATTCCATCACCGGTTCACCTTTGCCATCGCCGTCTTTATCGATCCCGATCACGGGCCAGTCATTCACCCATTTCATGGGTTGCAGATGCACCACGCGGCCATACGCTTCTTTATCCTGGAAGTGAAGGAACCAGTGCTCACCGGTTTTTGTGTCAACCCAGGCACCCTGGTGCGGACCATTCACAGGAGACTTGCCCTGATCCATCACGACCTTTCTTTCATAAGGACCGTACACATTTTTTGAGCGAAGCGCCAGTTGCCAGCCGGTGCTCACACCGCCTGCCGGAGCGAGGATGTAATAATAGCCGTTACGTTTGTAAAACTTAGGGCCTTCGAGTGTAGGATCCGCATCATGACCATCGAATACAAGCACACCCTCATCAAGTGTTTTCGTACCATCGGGGGTCATCTCTCTTACAGTGATTACGCTTTTGATACCGGCGCGGCTGCCCGCGTAGGCATGCGCGAGATAGGCTTTGCCGTTATCATCCCATAGCGGGCAGGGATCGATCAATCCCTTACCCGGCGCTACAAGGATGGGGTCTGACCAGGGACCAAGAATGTTCTTCGCCTTTATGACATAGATCCCGAAGTCGGGATCGGGAGAATAGATATAGAATTCATTGTTATGGTAACGGATGCTCGGCGCCCAAACACCGCCGCCGTGCTGCACTTTACTGAAGTGATCAAACGGCGCCTGTCTTTTTAGTACATGACCGATCAGCGACCAGTTCACCAGGTCCTTTGAATGCAGGATCGGCAGGCCAGGCATATGCGTAAAACTGGAAGAGATCATGTAATAATCATCGCCTACCCGTATTGCATCGGGGTCACTGTAGTCAGCATTCACAACCGGATTTTTGTAAGTGCCATTACCATTATCCGCGACCCAGACCTGGGAAGGGGTATTCTGTGCGGAGACAATAGATGTATTGAAAAGGCAGGTAGTAAGACCCGCAATGGCAAGACGGAAGAGTTTCATTCGTTAGCGTGATTAATCAGGTAACAATGTCTGAAAAAATGTTTGAATAAACTTTTGAAATTACGCAATCGTTCCCACCACAAACAGACTTGCGTAGAGGA
>JBEVKW010000382.1:0-20181 GCA_040509495.1 Chitinophagaceae bacterium
TAACAACAAAAAAAAGCGCCGTGCCCGCCCGGCACCCCCCACTATTTAAAGCCCTTTGGTCTCCCAACGCTACTAAAAAAAACTGCCCTCGTGTAAACGAGGGCAGCGTACAAGGACTATTGTTTCTGCGTAAATCAGTAGTTCAGAAACGTTGCAAGCACTCTCGGATAAGACGCTGCAGCCGTTTCATTAAAACGCCCCCTGAACACCAGCGTATAAAAACGTTGATCTGAAAAACTCACAACACTCTGTGCTAGATCCACATTTGAAACACCTGCCGGACGTACGATCAACGTATCACTTCTGCGGGATGCAAAAGGTACGTAATCTGTCACAGCTTTAAACGCGATGTTTGAAAAAATCTTTTCATTTCTCAGTTTGGAGAAAATGTCCACATTACCGGGAGCGCCGGCTTTCTGATAGGCCAGATGGGCAAAACGCACCCTTACCGTTGTATCTCTGGGAGGAGTCTGATACGGAGCGGCCACGGTCAGTTGCTGTACCGAGGTCAGTGTATCATAGGTAAAGATGGTGTAGTGCGTGTTGGGCTGCAGGCTGTTATTGAAGGTCAGCGGTACCTGCGTAGTCGCTGTCAGCGTGTCCCTGATCAGGAAAGCCCGTGTGCCGGGACTAACGGCATAGGTCACGGACGATCCCGTAAATGCAGTGCTTGTGTAAACAAACGGGATGGAATTGACAGGTACTCCATCGACATACAGAATGTTCCTGTTTGTTCCGATCGCCGCATTGTAGAGCTGCACAGATGCATACTGGCCTCTGTCCGACTGACGTGGCGTTTCATCCACGATATTTTTGGTGCAGGCTGCCAGCAACAGTAAAGTTGCTGCTGGCAGTATGCTTTTATAATTCAGTTTTTTCATTCGTTCGGTTTTAATGATGATGGTTATGGAATAGCAAACCAGGGTTTCTTTGTGTGGAAGTTGTCCTGGTCAGCACCGATACGCTTCAGTTCTTCAATGTTCCAGATCGTTTCAGAGTTATATCGTGGGTATACACGGTATACGGGTTCGCCCTGGTTGTTCGGATGAAGATCGGTTCCTGATGGAACAACGAAATCGCGGTAGATCTGCTGTCCTGTTTCCGGATCCAGATCTTTATAGCCATAACGGCGCATATCGGTCCAAACCTCGCAAATGCCTACGATGAACAGGGAGATATACTTCTGCAACATGATCCTGGTGATGTTCATCTGTGCGGCAGACGCGGGAACGACAGCATCCATGTATGCCTGTTTTGAAGCCGGCGTGATCACTTCTCCTGCAGGAACGTTTACGTTGTATACAGAAGTCAGCAGGTCGAAATGCTGGCTGATACCTTCACGGTATGCTGCCAGGGCTGTGGCCTTATCGTTCTTCTTTAACGCAGCTTCTGCTTTCATGAATAACACTTCAGAGGCGATGATAATAGGTAAGGGAGCCGCGTTGCGGAACACGTAACGGCAGTTGTTATCATTGCTTGGAGCGCCATTGGTGGTAACGGTCTGGTTAACGCCCCAGAAGCTTTCCGGCCTGTCAACGGCAGGTGTGATCGCTGCCTGTCCACGGTTTGGTGCAACGCCTTTGAACACGCCACTTTCGCTTTTACGGATCAGGTAGATCGCGCGGGGATCAGTGACGCCCGGGAAGGCTGAATTGTTTCCTGTCAGGAGGTTCACGATATAAGTTGCCTGGCGGATCGCTGTATTTGTTCCATCTGCGATACTTGCCAGGTTATTACGGATCGGTCCGAAAAAGTTAGCCGTGCCGGTAACACCTCCCGGTACAAAGGCGAATTTCTGCATGGCATTGTCAGCATTGGTAAGGATCGCCAGATCGCAATACTTGATCACCGAATCAGCCTGGTAGGTTGATTTTTTGGTCAGGTGATTAAAGCTGCGGGCAAGAACCGCATACGCGAACTTTTTCCATTTATTTACGTCTCCGCCATAGAAGAAGGCATCGCCAGTTGCAAGGTTGGCCGGGTTCACGCCGTCGCCGGTTTTGCTAAGGTCTGCGATCGCCTGATGTGCAAGGTTACGCACATGTGCATACACTTCTTCCTGTGTATCATACTGGAAGGTCAGACGGCTTGGATCGAATGCCTGCTTCAGGATCACTTCGCCCTGTACGTCTGTGAGGGTAAGCCAGCTCCATGCCTGGATCGCCTTACCTACACCCGCATAATCCCATTTCTTTTCTTCCTCTGCCCATTTGATCATGTTCACACAGTTCTGCCCGATATCATAGTAATGCGCACGGAAGATCGAAGCAGTGAGATCCGCGGCAGTACTTCCCAAAGGGATCAGGCGGCTGGACATCCTGTCGTACATATCACCAGCATTCACAAACGCGAAGTTCTGGATGTATTTGCCCAGGAAACGGTAATCGTTATATGTACCATGACCTGCGCCATTCGCACCCATTGAAGACGTGATCGCGGGAAGCAGTTGTTCCACCGGCACACGCACATCCGCATTCGGATTCGCGTAAGCCTCATCTATTTTTTTACTGCAACCTGTGCCTGCTACTGCAAAGGCGGTTGCCGTAAGTATGGTTGAAAACAAATTTCTTTTCATCTTTTTCTTTTTTAATGTAACCATTAGAATCCTGCACGTAATCCGAAGTTCACACTGATAGGAGAGCCGGCATTACCATAGTCAAAGCCCCATCCGCCAACACCTCTCACTCCTGCACTGTTTGCACTTACGGAAGGATCTGCTCCGTTGTAGTTGGTGAACAGGATCAGGTCAGTTGCTGTAACGAAGAAGCCGAGTGATTTCAATGATTTGAAACGCTTGATCGAATTAGGCGAGAATGAATAGCTCAGCGTGATGTCACGCATGCGGAACCAGTTCACGTCCTTTTCAATAAACGCTTCATCAGGCATGTTTGCTGCGAAATAGTAAGTAGAGCTGTACATTGGCGTTACAACGATCGTGTTCGGTGTTGGGCTGGCGGTATTTTCCTTACCATCTTTCAGCACTCCATCAATCACACGAGGTGTTTCGCGGTCGAGTGTACGTTTGCTTTTACCATTGATCGTGAGATACTGTTCTGTTGCATTGAAGATGTCTCCACCAACTTTCAGATCCCAAAGGAAGTTCAGTCTCCAGTTTTTGTAAGTAAATGAGTTCAACCATCCCATGGCGAAATCAGGATTACGGTCGCCTCTTACCTTGAACAGACCATCTGACAGCGGAAGGCCGTTAGCAGGATCGATCAGGATCTTGCCTGCACTGTTGCGCTGATAGCCAAATGCGGTGATACTTGTTGTTGGTCCACCCATTACGAGGCCGCCACGCGCGTTCAGGTAAGGCCATGTATCAGAGAGGTATACTTCCGAAACGTTGGCAGGCAGAAGTACAACTTTGTTCCACATTTTGTTGAAGTTCACCCGCATGTCCCAGCCAAGCTCACGCTTGGAGAGGATCGGCATGTTCAGGCTTACTTCCACACCTTTGTTACGCGTTGTTCCAATGTTCAGCGTATTCAACACGTATCCGGTGCCATAGCTTGCGCGGAAGCCTTCAAAGATCTGTTTTTCACAAAGCGTGTTATAGTAAGTGATGTCCAGGCTAAGCTTGCTCTTGAACATACGGAGTTCAGTACCGATCTCGTATGTTTTCTGGATCTCAGGTTCGAGGAAGAAGTTGTTGTTATCAAACCCATATGCAAAGCCGCCGCCGCTGGATACCGCCGGGTTGAATACAGACTGGTTCCTGTATGGGGCACTGGAACGGGCCGTACTTGCCAGGGAAGAACGTACTTTCAGATAGTTCACTACATTACCGGCCTTGATCGAAGGCAGGATGTCTGAAACGATCACGCTTAAACTTCCCGCCGGGTAGTTATAGTTGCGGTAATCTTTCGGGAAAATAGATGATGTTTCGAAACGGTGTGTATAAGAGAAGAAGATATAGTTGTTGAAGCTGACAGCTGCTTCTCCGAAATACGCCACCTGGCGGTTGATGCTGAAGTTCGGATAGCCGATCCCTTTACGTGCATTGTTCAGGCGGAGGCGGGAAGTGGCGCGGGTTGCACTACTGTCGCCGATCCACTGCTCAAACTGCTGTTGCGAAATGATCTCATTGTTTCTTACCATCAGACCAGCTGAGTTAACAGAGTCTACGAGGTTGGTTCCATATACAGAATACATTTCCGTTTTGTAATCCTGCCACATCGTTCCGCCCATGAACCTGAATCCCCATTTGCCAACTGTTTTTTTAGCTGTTGCTGTAATGGTGTGATTGTAACCGGTGTATTTCCTGTAGTAGTTGTCCATAGAACCACCGGTACCCCGCGCAAGGATAAAGCTGAGCGGGTGATAAACAGTGTATCCGTCCGCCGTATACGTATCATAACCGAAACGGCCGGAAACGGTCAGCCAGTCGAACGGATTGATATTAATACCCATGGTGGCGAGATAACGGTTTGTTTTATCATAACCCCTGTTACGGTATACGCTGAAGTATGGATTATCCAGTTCTCCGTTGGCAGATGAGTTGAAGATCAGGTTTTTTCCACCCTGGTCATTCTGCCAGTTTCTTGCATCATAGTTCTCCGGATAGATCAGCAGGTTAAGCATATAACCGTTCTGACCACGCAGCGGTTTATTGTTGGTACTCCTGATATAAGAGATGGAAGGAGTTAATTCGATGTACTTGCCGATCTTGGTAGAATTGCTCAAACGCAGGTTGACACGCTGGTATTTGTTTTCAGGAACAGTGCCGGACTGGTCAAGGAATGAACCGGAAAGACGGAAGGTCACATCTTTCTTGCCATAGTCAGCACTCAGGTTATGCGTTTGAGAGAATGCATTTTTGAAGAAGTTGCCCATGTTGTCGTAGAACCTGGTATTCTCCGGGTATTTTGCTCCGAAATAGCGGAACTCCGAGGAGGTTACACCATTCACACCGTTACCGTACACGTTCTGTGTTTCAGGGAAACGGGTGAGTTTGGACATACGGAATGCATTGTCATAGTTCACGCGGACCATACCATCGTTGCGGCCTTTTTTTGTTGTGATGATGATCGCGCCGGAGCTTGCCTGGCTTCCGTAAAGAGCGGTCGCTTCAGGTCCTTTCAGTACAGTGATCGATTCGATATCATTGGGGTTGATATCGCCGATCCGGTTGGTGTAGTCACCCTGGCGGTTGGACGTTTCATTAACGTTACGTGCGCCGGATTCTACCAGGCCGAGGCCGGAGTTGCTGTTACTGGTCTGGTTGATAGTTTGGTTATCGCTGATCACCCCATCAATTACAAAAAGCGGCTGGTTATCCAGCGCCATGGAATTGAAGCCGCGGAGAACGATGCTGGAAGAAGCGCCGGCCAGGCCAGAGGTCTGGTTGATGGTCAGCCCGGCAACGCGTCCCTGAAGACTGTTCAGGAAGTTGTCACGCTGACTTTCCTTGATCTCATCTCCATTCACCTTTTGAACGGAATAACCCAGTTCGCGTGGATTCCGCTTGATGTCCATGGCGGTCACCACCACTTCACCAAGGGTGGCATCACTTGCCTTCAGACTGATGGATACTGAGTTTCCGTCAGGTTTTACTTCACGAAGATCATGGCCCACATAAGTGAACTGCAGGGTTTGTCCTGCATTGATGCGGATGGTGAAGTTGCCACTGGCATCGGTCATTGTCTTACGGTCCGTGCCTTTTACGACCACCGTTACGCCAGACAAAGGCGTTTTGTTGTCATCAGCCAGCACTGTGCCGGTAATTGTTCTTTCCTGAGCCAGCAAAGCAGGTGGGAGGAGGAACATAAACAGCAAAGAGGCTACTAACAACCGGAGAACTCTTCTCATAGCTGTGTTGTTGTTTTAGTATAATAAATGAGCAGTTAACGAATCTAAGCAGCTCTCACAGGATTTGGATACCGGCATCAGCATATGGTTTCAGTAACGGATCATCGGCATCCGTTTCTGTAATCAATATATCGATCTTATCCAGCGGGCAAATTTGGATCGGTTGAAAAGTGTTGATCTTTTCAGCGATGGAAAGGCACACCACTTTACGGGAAGCTTCGATCATCGCCTTTTTCAGCTGCACAACTTCCCAGTCGTTATCAGTAATGCCATGTTGAAGGTCTATCGCATTGGTGCCGACAAAGCAGATATCCGCCTTGATCTGTCTGATCTTGGCGATCGCTTCTGAGCCGACCGTTATCTTGGAACTTTTAGAGATCTTATCACCGATTAGAATGACCTCAATATTGGGATGATCCATATATTCCAGGATGGCAGCGATACTACCGGAAATAAAAGTTGCTTTCAAATGGGAGGGGAGCAGACGGGCCATTTCCACGATCGTGGTGCCTCCGCCTGTAAGTACGAACATGCCGTTTTCAATCAAGCCGATCGCTTTCTGTGCGATCCTGATCTTGTTCTGTTGGGAATAAACACCGTTAACCGGTATATGCACCTGGCTGAAAGAACGGGACAGTGCGCCACCATGAACCTTGATCAGCTTGCCCTCTTCGGCCAGCTCCAGCAGATCGCGGCGGATCGTATCCTCTGACACATGTATATCAACGCTCAGTGTCGAAGAAAGGACCTTGTTGTGCAGGTTGACCTGCTGCAGTATATAGGACTGTCGTTCTTTCTTCAGCATAGCAGTTAGAGTGTTTGAAGAAAGTTAAATATACGGTGAAATGCCGCACAAAAACGCAGAATCCCTAAAAAAACTTACGCGAATGCGCACGAATGGCCGCGAATGTGCACGAATAGCGGTCTCACTTCCCCGGAACTGCGTTTTTGCAGGTTTACAGTGAAACCTATAATTAACAGGCTGTTCCGGTTTCGGAATGCTATTCGTGTTCATTCGTGTTCATTCGTAGCCATTCGTGTTCATTCGCGTTTAAAAGATGAAGCGGACGCTCAACCCGATCGCCGCAGGCTCAAACGTGATATCATTAAAGAGATTCAATTCCGGCTTCCAGTCCAGGGAAAGATTCAGCGGAGCGTTAGCGAATTTATAATCGAGGCCGAGAGAACCCATTGCGCCGAAGTTGGTTTCGGTATCATTCACTTTGCGGTTGGGGTCGTAGACTTTTTCAAAGGCAAGGTAACCACCGCCGCCATAGAACCATTGAAGGCCTTCCACACTGAGCGGTTTGTGGATCTGTAACACAGCGCCGATCGCAAGCGGGTCTCCGAATGAAAAAAGGGCTTCAACAGCTGCAGCCTCCGTCAGAAAATGTTTAAGCGTAATGGAGTTGTTGACCATCGCCTGACTGTTACTGAAGCGCACCCCAAGCGCGGTTTTATACTGTCCGGAGCAAGTTTGGGCAAAAAGAAGTCCGGCCGCTACTACCGTAGCAGAAATAAGCTTTTTCATGAATGATGTTTTTGTTGGTTATTTATCCGTGTCCGGATGCATAACGAAGGAAGAGGGGAGAATAGTTTTAAGGAAATGGTAAAACGGGGAGACGATGACAGATGACTGATGGCCGAATCTTGAAGTCAGGTGACATCTTACAGTTCCCCTAAATACAGACGTCGTGGCAGGAAAGATAGTTTTAATAAGCGGCTTATTCGGTCATTCGCGATCGGCTCTCTACTCGTACATTTCAAACTTCGATTTCGGTCTTCTGCTTTCCAGCCACCTGAAGTTATTCAACTTCATTTCTGAAGGGCTCTTCTGCTTCATCGGCCAAACGGTTCCGTTGACCGTACTCCGGAACACAACTTTGTCGAGTTCTTTCTGAACGAAGTAAATATCTATCACATCTGAGTGGGATTCGTTGATCCCGGTGTAGGCGCTGTCGTCATCCGTTATATAGTAAATGCATTCGGCAAAGCCTTTTGCACGAAGAGAATCGATATTGCCGTCGATAAACCAGCCGTCAATGCGGGTCGACTTGATCTGGTTATATACTTCATTATCCAGGCGATTCACCATGAAGCCATTTTCGAATGCTTCTACTTTCTTTGGTTTTTTGTTTTCCGTATAGAGGTAGATCGTATCGCCGGTTACCTGGTTTTCCTGTGCCCAAACCACGGGATCCTTGAATAACCTGAAGATGGAGTCTTTAAAGGAATAGAACATACTGTCGCCCACTGCCTGGAGTGAATCATTGAAGATGCGGACGTTCCCATAGGCTTCGAAATACCGGTTGGAGCTGTCCTTCGGATCCATTGCCGCTGCTTTCAGGCCTTTCAGTGTATCTACAATGATAGAATCTATGCCGAATTTATCGGTTAGACGTCCGGAGAATAAGGTATCGGCTGCAATAAAGACCGAATCTTTTTCCTGCTTGATGATCATGAGGGGTTTTCGCGTAGCGAGGATCGCCTGTGTTTTGCTGTTGCGGTAGATCACGCCTCCGATAATGGTTTGCCCTTGTGCGGTATCCACAACGATGGCGTTTCCTTCGACGGTCAGGATGCTGTCATTCTGTGTGATCCTGTCTCCGCGTACGGTCATGTTCTTATCATAGATCACCGGTCTTCTGCCAAATTCCGCCTGTTTTGTTTCCTGGTTATAGAAGCCTTCCTTGGTCAGGATCGTTTTACCCGTCGTATCGTGGATGATGGTGCTCGAAATAAAACGGGTTGTTTTGCTTTCAGTATTGTACAATAAAGAATCCGTTGTGATATCGTAAGCCGGATCTTTGAGCTTCACATCTTTTTTGAAGTAGATATCTTTCAGGTCTGCGTAGTACCAACCTTCTTTACTGGTAAGAACAGTTTTTTCATTTACTACTTTGCCTCCATTCTTATAGATACCGATATTGGTTTCCATATCGTATTCGAGGCTCGGAGTAGTAAGTACGCCCTTGCCGTCTGTAAGCTTTACGTTACCGTCAAGATAAGCGAGTTTTTTTTCGGTATAATATAGCAGGTGATTGGAATAGATATCTGTTGTGTCATCATCGATATGTACCTGTTTGCCTTTACCCCAGGCCTCAAAGGTGTTGGTGTAATTATTCATCACGCAGCTGTCGCAAAAGAACAGGGTAGTGCCCTGGCGGAGTTTTACATCGCCGGCGATGATGGTCAGCCTTGTAGAATCATTCAGTGTCTGGAAGGTGAGTCGCTTGGTATAGTTAAGGATCTCGATCTTCTGGGTGGCGGTATCAGTTGTGGAGGGCGGCGTCGCCGGCACATGCGTATTCTGCTGGGCCATGCTGCGTAAGCTGAAGCCGGCGACCAGTATGATAAACAGTAAAAATATCCGCTTTTGGTTCATGGGTTGCCTGGGGGGCGATTATTAAGTTAAGGGTGCTCCGGGATCAGTTCAAATGTTGCCAGCCGAAAATACATGGTTTTATCAAGTGTAATACCCTGTAATATTACCAGCAATAGGATCATTCCCTGAAATGCCCGGCCAACGGTCGTCTGAAGCACTAAGTATATTCTTAACTTACTGTTATCGACCTATCGTGGCACCGTGTCTTTTACAGCGGGCGAAGTTAGGGCACCGCCTTTGTCTTTTTTACCAAAGATGGAAATATTAACGTAGCGTTTGGGGTGGATACGGAGGTCGTCCATCAGGATCTCAGCGCTGAGAACCGCGTCATTCAGCTTGTTGTAAAGGGTTTTGTCATTGATCAGTGCGCCAAGGGTGCCTTCGTTACTGGAGATCTTGTTGATTGCGCTTTTCATTTGTGTGATCGCGGCCTGGAGTGAATCCATGGTCGGTTGGAGCTCAATGCCCGACAGGTTGCGGGTGAAGCGTTTTGTATTGCTGATGATCTCGTTTATGCTGTCATTATTGTTTTTCAGGTTGCCGGTGATCGCATTTACGTTAGCCAGTGCCTTCGATAGATCGCCATTCTTTCCATCCAGCATTCCGTTGAGTGAATGTGTGGCGTTGTTGAGATTAGCGATCGTTCCCTGAAGATTTTTTCTTGAATCCTCGTCAAACGTGCGGTTAACGTTAGACAGCAGCATGTTCAATGTGTCCATCGTATTCCTCACTCTGGAAAGGGTTGGGGATACTTCAGCGGTCAGGCCGCCAAGCAGGCCTTCATCTTCTCTTGTATGAAGACTGTCTTCATCTTTCAGATAGGTAGCCGCATTTCCCTTTTCGATCACGATAGTGGCAGCGGAAAGGCCGCCAAAGGATGATTTGATATAGGCGACGGAGTTGGAGGGGATATTTACCTCGCGTGTCAGGCTGATCGTAACCTTGATGCCGGATAGGTTTTTATCCAGCTCATGCATATCATAAACTGTTCCCACGGTAAAGCCGTTTATCTTAACTTCATTGGCCTTGGTGAGATCGCCCACCCGTTCGAATATCGCGTAGATCTTGGTCTTGTTGTCAAAGATGTCCTTTCCCTTCAAAAAATTGAACCCCGCGATTAACAATCCCAGGGCTACTACCGTTAAAATCCCGACTTTAGTTTCGTTATTGATCTTCATGATGTTGGTTTACGTTTCCGGCGCCAAATTACCATTTATTCTTTAAAAGACCGTTTGGGGCCGGGGTGTAAGCGATGCAGTTGCGTGTAATACTTTCTATAAATGTGCCAAAAAACGAAATTGTAGGACGTTGACCATGGTCGGTTGACCGTTGTCCGTTGCGGGTTGACCGTTGTCCGTTGTTCGTTGTCCGTTCACCGTTGAGAAATCGAGGATAGGATTTACTTGGCCCCTTTGCATTTTACAGCGTTCGTATTTCCTTTAGCAAGTCAAGCGGTTGTACCGGTTTTATGCCGGCACCGCCTCCGCCGAGCTTCAGCGGCCAGGCCTGACTGGTCATTTTACTTGCTTTTTTCAGAAAAACCAGAGCCGGAACCTCCTCTTGCGGCGGTCCCGGCTCTGGTTTTGTTGGAATTGAATCAAGCGACCGGCAACGGTTAACGGTCAACGAACAGCGGACAACTGACAACGGTCAACGAACAACCATCCTACGGCGTGGTCGTAATCGTTCTCGATTCCACTTTTTGCTTATAGGTTCTGAAAGCGCTTACGAGGTTGTCGACAATTTCTTTCTGACCTTTGTCGCTGTTGATATATTCTTCTTCGTTCTTATTGGTGATAAAACCGATCTCCACCAGGATGCTCGGCATACCGGTGGCCTGCAGTACCCAGATACCGGTATCATTTCTTTGTTTAACACCGCGGCTCACGCGTCCGGATGCTGCGAATTCTTTTTCTACCAGGTCGGCAAGGTTGAGGCTTTTACGGAAGAATTGCTGTGCATAGATCAGCATTCTTGCTTTCTCGGCCGGATCGGATGGATTGGGCAGGTGCAGATCCATTGCGCCGGTTGAGTCGATCTCACCATAGTACTCGATCTTGGAGAGAGAGTTGACTTTGGCGTCATTCTTACTCAATGCCCAGATGTAGGTTTCCGTACCATGGGCTTCATTCTCCCGGTATCTTGTTTCATACGTATACTTATAAGAAGTAACGGTCCTTTTCTTTTTGCCCTTGCCTACTGTTTTCTTAACAGGAGTTTTACCGGTCACTACTTTTTCATACCAGCCGCCGGCTTTTTTACCGGAGGAGTTGCAGTGAATGGAAATGAAGAGGTCTCCGTTAGATTCGTTGGCCAGGTTCGCCCTGTAATACAGATCGTCCTGCTTATTCTTTTTGTTACCTGCGCCGATATCTGTTGAGCGGGTGTATATAATATTAAGATCAGGGAATTCTTCTTTAAGTGTGCGGCCCAGTTTCAGCCCTACTGCGAGGCTCACATCAGCTTCGTTGGAGACGAGGCCCCGGGCACCGGGATCAAAACCACCATGCCCGGGATCAATGATCAGTGTTTTGATCGTTGCTTTCTGACCGGGTGCGGGAAGCTCCATCAACTTTTGTTTTCCTGCAAACGAAAACAGGAACAGGCTCATCACGGATACAGGGAAAACGACTAACAGAACTCGTTTTATCATAACATTTCCTTTAATATTGTTTTATGACTATAATCTTCACAAATAGTTTAGGGATGAAAGGTTTACATTTGCTGCCAACCGTATGGATCAGCTGCGCAAATTTAGTCCAAAATACTTTTTAACCGTTCCAATCCTGGCTGCTATCTTATTCACTATAACGTGGAAAGCGGCCTCACAACGCATTGAATCATCGTATTTTGACAGTCCTTTAACATTCCTTCAGGATACAATACCGGCGAAAGACACCATTCCCTCCATCGATACTGTACCACGGCGTAACGGAATAACGACGGCAGACACTACTCTGTTGCCCGGCGCCGATTCTCTGACGCAAAAAACAGACACTTTTTCTGTAAAACTTTCTAAAGATTCATTTGATGAACCTATAAAGTACTACGCGGAAGATTCTGCTGTGGTGAAAATTAAGACTAAAAAGATTATCCTGTACGGCAAAACCAAAACAGAATACCAGACAGTAACCCTGGAAGCGCCGACTGTCGAGATCGATCAGCAGACACAGATCCTTACCGCCATGCATTCAAAAGACAGTGCCGGTAGCGTGCTGGAAGATGCAAAGTTCTCCGACAAGGACCAGAATTTCACCAGCGACACGATCAAGTTCAACTTCAAAACACAAAAAGGACTTACTAAAAATACCATTACCCAAACGGGGGAAATGTTTGTACACGGGGAGGTAGTAAAGAAGGTTGACAGCGCCGTTACCTATGTTAAACGCGGATACTTCACCACCTGTAATCTCGATGAGCCACACTTTGGCTTCCGCGCAAACAAGATCAAAGTGATCAATGATAAAGTGGCCGTATCCGGACCAACCCACCCGGAGTTTGAAGGAGTGCCGCTGCCTGTCTATATCCCATTCGGATTTTTCCCGTTATCGAATAATCGTCACTCAGGCTTACTTCCCCCGCAATTCGCCACCAATGACCAGATGGGACTTGGTTTGGAAGGGCTCGGTTATTATCATGTTGTAAACGATTACTGGGATGCAAAACTTTACGGTAATATCTATTCTTACGGTAGCTGGTCGGCCAATATCAACCCCACCTATCGCAAGATCTATCGTTATAGCGGTTCATTGAACTTTGGTTTGCAACGGACGAAACGTAATTTCAAAGGAGACCCGGACTACTATTCCAACAATAGCTATACGCTTACATGGAGCCATTCTGCGGATGCGCGCGCCCGGCCCGGCACTTCGTTTTCCGCCAACGTCAATGCAAGCTCTACCACTTACAACCGGAACGTTCCCAATAATGCTAACCTGAACTTCCAGAACCAGCTTAGCTCATCCATCACTTATTCCAAAACATGGGTGGATAAGCCCTATAACCTTACGGTAAGTGCCAACCATAACCAGAACAACCAGACAGGTATTGTAAACCTTAGTTTACCGGATGTCGGGTTCTCCGTTTCCACACTCTATCCATTCCAGCGGAAAGAGTTCGCAGGAAGCAAACGCTGGTATGAACAGTTGGGAGTTGGTTACAACGGTACATTCAGAAACCAGGCATCTTTTTACGACACTGCCTTTACGCTGAACAGATTTCTGGACACAGTGCAGTGGGGAGCTCAGCATAATATCCCGATCACACTGTCACTGCCTCCTGTAATGGGTGGCGCGATCATCCTTTCGCCTTCCATTTCTTATTCTCAGGTCTGGCTGGCACAGCAACGAACACTCAACTGGAATGAAGCTGAACAGAAAGTAGACACGACGATCAACAAAGGATTTTATCTTGACCACCAGGTGTCCTTCGGGATGTCCATGAACACGGCTTTGTTCGGAACATTCCGTTTGAAAAAAGATAAAGCCCTGCGGCACATCATCCGCCCAACGATCGGCTTCAGTTATGCCCCGTCACTGTCGCGTAAATATTATGATACCATCCGCGTAAATGCTGCCGGTGATTCACTTACGTATTCGAAACTGCAGGGCGGACTGTATGGCGGTTATGGTAACGTAACAAGCGGTAGCATTACTTTTGGCCTTGATAATAACCTGGAGATGCGATATAAACCAAAAAATGATTCGACCGGCGAGTTCAAAAAACTCAGACTGATCGAAGGGTTTGGTTTTAACGGATCGTATAATTTGCTCGCAAGAACCCATAAACTCTCGCACATTGCGCTTTATTTGAGGAATAACCTGTTCGATAAGATCAATCTGAATGCTACCGCCGATTTCAGTCCATACAAGCGGAACCGGCTCGGCGGTGATGATACATTGTACGCATGGCAGGGAGATAGCAAAAGCCTTGGACGCATCACTTCAGGAAGTATTTCACTATCCACTTCTTTCCAGAGCAAGCCCAAGGACCCGGATAAAGACAAACAGAAGAAAGAAGAGATGGACAAGCAAATGAATGATCCGGTGTTTGCGGCTGACCGTCAGCGTTTGCTGGATTATATGCGTCAGAACCCCGCCGAGTTTGTTGACTTCAACATCCCCTGGAGCTTTAGCTTATCCTTCTCCTTTTATTTCACGGAGCAGGCCAAGCCGGATTACAGCGGCTTTGAAACCGTTACCAGTGCGAGTACAAACTTCAATGGAAGTTTCAGTCTCACGCCAAAATGGAATCTGAGTGCAAACGGGTATTACGATTTCCGGACAAAGAAGCTGCAGACTTTTACGATGTCTATCTCAAGAGAGATGCATTGCTGGCAGTTATCGATCAACGTGACACCAGTGGGGCTGTTCCGTTTCTTCAACTTTACGATCAGTCCCAAATCCGGGCTGCTGCAGGATCTGAAGATCAACAGAACGAGAAGCTTCTATACGCCGTATTAGAAGATGAAGTTTTAACGTTCAATAGCTCAACGGTTAGTGGTGTATTGAACATTCAAACACTGGATACCTGAACGATAAATCCTTAACGTTGACAGTTGCCCGGTCACTTATTCGCCACGTAATAGTCTTTCATCTGTTGAAATACTTTCTCTTTTAACTCTTCTGCAGTAAGGCCTGCGGATTCGACCGGTGGGAGATAATGCATCTTCAAGCGGTAGGGCAGGAAGAAAAAAGGTTTATCAGCAGGTAATGCTTTTTTGGTGTTGAAAATAAGGGCGGGAACAACGGCATGGCCTGTATCCTTTGCCAGGCGGAATGCACCATCATAAAATCTTTTCAACGGTTCCTCGCTGCGGTTACGGGTGCCTTCGGGATAGATGCACATATGCAGGCCTTTTGCCAGTACAGCTTTCATCTCATCATAGCTTTTACGACGGCTGCGTTCATCATTGCGGTCTACAAGTACTGACCCTTTCGCATAGAACCAGCCAAACAAAGGCACTTTTACAAAAGACTTTTTTGCGATGGTCTTGTTACCCCCGGGAATGTAAGGACAGGAAAGGGGAACATCCAGAAATGAATTGTGGTTATAGGTGACAACATAACTTTTGCCCTTTTCGAAGTTCTCTTTGCCGGTTACTTTAACCGGGCAGCCTACCAGCAGCAACCAGAAATCCATCCATACTTTCGCCACACGGATAAAATAGTGAGTCGCTTTTGGCTCCGGTAGCAGGTAAGCGATCATCGACGGAAGGAAGATCAGCAAAAAGGTAGCGGCAAAACTTATTAATCCCCAAATAGCCCAGATACGACCAAAGATTTCCCGGAAAAATTTCATTCGAATGTTTTGAAGTGGTAAAGGTAGGGAATGCGCCGCAGCCTGTGCCCCTGAGCGCTGATCAATCCTCCAGCTGCCAGTTCACGGGATCAATTCCTTTACTCATCAGGTACTCATTTGCTTTTGAGAAGTGTTTGCAACCGAAGAAACCTCCATAGGCTGACAATGGAGAGGGATGTACAGAGCGAAGGATACAATGCTTGCCTTCATTGATCAGTACACGCTTTTCCTGGGCAAATTTGCCCCAGAGCAGAAACACTACATTTGATTTATGTTCGGATATTTTTTTAATGACCGTGTCTGTAAATGTTGCCCAGCCGATCTTTGCATGGCTCATGGGTTCGCCGGCTCTTACGGTTAATGAAGCATTCAGCAGGAATACTCCATTCTTTGCCCATTGCGTGAGATCGCCATGTTGCGGGATCCTGACACCGGTATCGTCGTGCAGTTCTTTAAAAATATTCATGAGTGAAGGTGGTGGCGGAACGCCTTTCTGTACAGAAAAGCAGAGGCCGTGCGCCTGCTTCGGGCCATGATATGGATCCTGGCCGAGTATCACCACCTTTACCTGGTCAAACGGCGTTGTATTGAAGGCATTGAACATATAGCCGCCGGGAGGATAGATCGTTTTACCCTGCTGCATTTCTGTTTTCAGATGTTTAGCGATGTTCTGAAAATACGGCTTGTCAAATTCTTCTTTTAATACCTGTTTCCAGGAGTCTTCTATTTTAACGTCCATCGATGGATTGATTGAGCGGGGAAGATACAAAATGTGAGGCAGTAGCCGAAAGCGATGAGGATTCCAGCTTCCAAAAGGCCGGTATATAAGAATGAGGTCCCGAAAGAAATTGAACTACATTTTGCTGCAGCAATTGTTTGGGATTACCTGTAACTACAGCAGTAGAGGCAAATGCCATTTACTCCACGGCCTGTTTCTCTTTCAGGTATTTCCGGTAATCAGCTTCCAGCTTATCAATCTCTGAAATAATAAAATCAAAGATGTTTCCTTCGAACTCTTCAGCATCACCACTGAATGCGTTGTATACGATCGTGATCTTTCCCCGGAGTACATATGCACGATAAAGATTTCCGCTTCGCTGGAAGAAGAGTTGGCCCAGGTCTCTCGCATTTTCTTCCGAAAAATTATCATTGTAAGTCAGCCATTCCGGTGAATCCGGATGCTGGCTGAAGCCAAACACGAAAAACCCGTAACCGAACTTCCACATGGGCAATACGGAGAACTCTTCCGGCTTCGGCCATACAGTGTCATTTACTTCCAGGATAAATACACCATAGGTCGTCAGAAATTCGTGAAAATCACTGGTGATCACCAGGCCGCTTTTTGATCGATATTCTTCAAGCTGTACTGTACTGGCCGGATGCTTTTTTGAAGTGAGCAGGTTGAAGTCTTCGTTGAGTGCTTTGTAGCGATCTTCGAGATCTTGCATTGTAGCCATAAGTTTACCGTTAAGGGAATGAAGTTTGTGGGTTGGTGCTAAGTTACGGGAGAGAAGGGGCTTAAAACAAAAAGCGAAGCCTTTCGACTTCGCCTGTGACCCGGATTGGATTCAAACCAATGACCTACTGCTTAGAAGGCAGTTGCTCTATTCAACTGAGCTACCGGGCCGGTTTTAAAGCAGGGCGCAAAGATAAGGGCGGGCGTCTTTTTTTACAAATAAAGTTCTATCATTCTTGCGGAAAACAAAGATTTTCAAGTTTTTGAAGGCCGTTTTTTGAAAGAACCCTTCGATGGAATGCACCCATCCATTAGAAAATTGAATCAAATGCTTGAGCATCCGTTAATCCCATTGCTTCTTCATTGATTCAACAAGTTTCTTCAACATCTTTTCCACCAATTTACCGGTCACGCCAGCAAGACCGCAGGATGGCCGCCGTTCTGCCGTCAAAACAGGGCGGCGACTGCTGTCTGCGCGCTGGACGCAAATAACCAGTGAACCATTTATCCATGAAAATCGAAACAGTTTTCTTATTTCTCTATATTTGAAATTATCAACCAAACCAAAACAGTTAAGGCTTATGATTTACCGTCGCCTCTCCGGCTTCGCATTATTCTTATCGATGTCTTTTACCGGTTTCTCGCAGTCAACGCCCACGGCGAACTACGCGCTGACCGCCAGGTTTTCTCCTACCAAGGTGAATAAAATGCTGTTCAGCACCAGCGTGGATCCACACTGGCTGAAACTCAGCGACCGCTTTTGGTATGTATACGAGAACCGTGATGGAAAGAACTGGTATATAGTAGATGCAGCAAAAAATTCCAAACGCCAGATGTTTGACCCGGTTAAGCTGGCGGCAGAGATCACGCGCATCGTCAGGGATCCGTTTGACGGTCAACACCTGCCCATCACCAATCTGAAATTCACGGCTGATGAGAACAGCATCCGGTTCGAGATCCTCAGTACACTCGATGAAGAGAAAAAAGATACTTCCAAAACACAGGCAGCCGGTACAGCAGGTCGCGGTGGACGCGGCGGCGCAGCTGGTCGCCCGGGCGCTCCAGCACCTGGTGGTAAATCAAAGAAGACCTTCTTCTTTGAATATAATCTTAATACCGGTGCCCTTACTGAGCTTAAAGATTATGAAAAGCCTAAAACGCCGGCTACATGGGCATCTTTCTCGCCGGATAAAAAATTTGTATTCTTCTCCCGCAAGCATAACCTGTATTACATGGACAGCGCCAACTACAGTAAAGCGCTCGTTAAAGAAGACGATAGCACGATCGTTGAATTCCCATTGACAAAAGATGGCGTAGAAGATTACAGTTATGGCGGAGGCTTCGGTAACGAAACAAATGTTGACAAAGAAAAGAATAAAGACAAACGTAAGAATGTCGGACTGCTCTGGTCAAGGGACGGCCGCTATTTTACGCTCAGCCGTACCGATAACCGGTTGGTAAAAGACCTTTGGGTGATCAACAACGTCGCAGAACCCCGACCTACACTCGAAACTTATAAATACCAGATGCCGGGTGAAAAAGAAGCTCCGCAACGGGAGTTATACCTGTTCGATTTCCAAAACAAGACCAATAAAAAGATCAAGGTCACGGCATTCAAAGACCAGGAAGTAAGCGTTTGGAGTGCACCTCCATTGCAGAAAGAACGGGACGATGAAAGACGTGCTTCTTTCTGGCAGGGTACCAACGACAGATTCTATCTTAGCCGTACAAGCCGCGATCTGAAAAAGATCGATCTCTGCGTGGTTGACCTCAACAGCGATTCAGCCCGCGCGATCATTGAAGAAAGATTGAATACGTATGTGGAGAACCGTCGCGTTGGCCTGATCAATGGCGGAAAAGAACTGATCCAATGGAGCGAAGCCGATGGCTGGGCACATTTTTATCTCTATGATGAAAATGGCAAACTGAAAAATCAGATCACTTCCGGCGCATTCCATTGCGAAGACATTGAAGGTATCGATGAGAAGAACCGCGTACTTTATTTTACCGCAAATGGTCGCGAAGCAAATGAAGATCCTTACTATCTCCACCTGTACAGGGTGAATTTCGATGGTTCGGGTTTGAAGCTGCTCAACCCGGGTAACTTTGATAACAGCGCAAGCGTGGATGATAACAGCCGCTATTTCGTGAACACTTCTTCACGTGTGAACACAGCGCCGGTTTCCGTATTACAGGATGCTACAGGCAAGCTGATCATGACACTCGAAGCGACCGACATGAGCGGTCTGTTCGAAGCTGGTTACAAATTCCCCGAACCATTCAAAGTAAAAGCTGCCGACGGTTATACAGACCTTTATGGCGTGATGTATAAACCATTCGACTTCGACAGCACAAAGAAATATCCCATCATCGAGTATGTATATCCCGGTCCTCAAACAGAAGCAGTGAACAAAGCCTTTGGTAAAGGCATGGACAGGATCGACCGCCTTGCACAAATGGGCTTTATCGTGATCACGGTCGGTAACCGTGGTGGTCATCCAAGCCGCAGCAAGTGGTATCATAACTTTGGCTATGGTAACCTGCGTGACTATGGACTGGCAGATAAGAAAGCGGCGATCGAGCAGCTTAGCTATCGCCATAAATTCATCGACGTTGATAAAGTAGGCATTCACGGACACAGCGGCGGTGGCTTCATGAGTACAGCTGCCATGCTTGTTTATCCCGATTTCTTTAAAGTGGCGGTGAGCAGCGCCGGTAACCACGAGAACAATATCTATAATCGCTGGTGGAGTGAAAAACACCATGGAGTAAGAGAGCAGGTAAGTGATAAAGGTGATACCGCGTTTGTTTATGCGATCGAAAGAAATCCTGAACTGGCTAAAAACCTGAAAGGACATCTGATGCTTAGCCATGGTGATATCGATAACAACGTACACCCCGCCAACTCTATCCGGATGGTAAATGCACTGATCAAGGCGAACAAACGCTTTGAATTGGTATTGCTGCCGGGACAACGTCACGGTTATGGCACAATGACAGAATATTTCTTCTGGCGTCAGTGTGATTTCTTCGCGCAACACCTGCTTGGCGCAGTTCCGAGTTCGGTAAATATTGAAGAGATGGATCGTGAAATGGAACAGAGCGGAGAGAAAAGAGGTGGTGGTGCGACGGCTCCTGATGAGGAGTAGTCATTTAAATCGACTGGCGTAGAAGCAACGCAACGAACGCAAAGAACCGCAGAGCGCAACGAATTTCCTGATCAGGATGG
>JBEVKW010000383.1:0-12098 GCA_040509495.1 Chitinophagaceae bacterium
TTCGCGTGCATTCGCGTCTATTTGATTTTAATCATCTGCACATCCTTAAAGTTCTCTCCCTGCACATTCAATACATAGATACCCGGAGACAAACGTCCCACATTAACGGTTGTACTGTTGATGCCAGGATTGAGTGACTGAGACTGCAATACGACCTGTTGACCTTTATCAGTGAACAGGATGATATTGGATTTCTGTGCCTGCTCTGTATAGATACGCAGTTGCAGTACATCAGGGCTGCTGCTCCATACTTTTACATTTCCTTTTGCATCGGAAGGATTAACGGTCAGTTTACCCTGAGCATAGGTGATGTTATAATTTGGCGAGCTTGCGCCTGCCACCGTGATCGTGTAATAGCCGATCGGCGAACCGGTTGCGGCATTAGTTGTCGCGGTTGGCTTAACAGCGAGATCAGTTGGTTCATCCTCGTTCGCCAGGCCATCATAAGAGAAGGTGAAATCAGGATTTACTTCGCCTTGCTTTTTTGTCTTATCCTGCGCTGTGATCAACAATGAAGCCGGAGTGATCTTCAGCTCTGCCGAAGTAAAGGTTTCTATCTCATAATCTGTTCCTCCATTTACAGAACCCTGCTGAATAGCATACTCTCCAACATTTGAGCCTTCCGCACGGGTGAGTGTACCGGTCAACACATCATTGCCAACCAGGCCTACCACCACATAACTCAATGCAGGATCGTTTTTGCCATACACTTTTGTTTTCGCCTCAGCCGTAATTGTAACGGGTTTAGGAAGAATGGTACCGATGTTTGCGCTGGCAGAAGTTGCAGCAAGTTCATAGTTTGCAGCATCGCCACCTTCTATTTTCAATCCATCTACGGTTACTTTTTTGTTGCGGCCACCATGTGCATTCTCAAATTTTCCGCTTGCAGGCCTGTTGTATCCAACATTATCATCCGCGATCAGGCCAGACACAGTATAGTCAACTGCAGATGTAAAAACTGCATTGGTATTGCCGTCATACACCTTCTCTACAGAAGAACCCTGTTTGATACCAATTGTTACCTGTCTTTTTGTAATTGTGCCTTTCGCACCTGCAGAAAGCGTTTCGAGCTCATAGTTGTGAGTCAGTTCACCAACCATCGAAAGATCAGAAACTTTGATATCCTTGTCTGTGCCGACAGTCTTATCATTAAAATGCGCATTACCTTTAACAGTGATCTCCTCTCCTTCAACAAGGCCTTCGATGGTATAGTTGTCACTTGTCAACTCTACATGATCACTACCATCGTATTCTTTGGTGATAACAGGTGTTTCTTTCACAGAAGCAGTAACCGCTTTGCGATGAATATCGCCTCTTGTTTTGGCTTCAGCAGTACTTACGAAATAGTTTGCTTTAGCTTCTCCTGTTAACACAAAATCATTTACCCTTACGATCTTTTCTATTTCAGCATTGGCATCACTGTATTCAGCAGTTGCATTAACAAGCACCACATCATTATTGATCAGGCCATCTAAAACGATGTTTGCATCAGCAAGTTCAGCTTTAACTGTACCATCATATATTTTGCTGATAACAGGTGTTGCTTTAAGTGAAACGGTCAATTCCTTTTGTTTGATAATGAGTTTACCTTTAATAAAAGTAATTTCATAATTATCGGAAGAACCCGCTGGAACGATATCGTACTCACCAACCGCAGACGTCTCTGTTGCTACAGTTGAAGCGCTGATACCTGCTACTTCAGTTTGAAGATAAACAAGACCGTCATATGTCAGTGTCAATGCTGGATTAGCATCACCATAAACTTTGCTTTGTTCTTTTGCAGTGATAGTGAGTGCTTTTTTCTTCACAGTGAATGTTTGAGGTTCAGAAGAACCCGCAGCATAATTATCATCCCCATCCTGAAAAGCTTTCACTTTTACTTCACCGGCGCCGGTAATTTTGATCTCGTCGCCATCTACTACAGCAGGGCCGTCGATCACCTTGAAACTAACAGGTAACCCGGTGCTCGAAGTGCCTTCGAGCCTGAACGGCTCATCTCCATAAATTTTATCGGCTGGTTTGGTAAGAGTAACGACCTGATCCTGCTTGTCAACAAAAAATGTATAGGTGTTTGCTCCCGACTGATGTCCATCAGGATTTGAATCTTCAGCATTCACCGTAAAGGTAAAAGTGCCGGCTACAGTGATTGTTCCAGACAGTTTTCCGTCTGTAGTCAGTGCCAGACCAGCTGGAAGGCTTCCGGAAGATACAGTAAATGTATATGGCTCGATACCTTCCACTGCAGTCAACTGCTGGCTGTAAGTTCCATTCATCTTACCATTCGGCAAAGTAGAAGGATTAACGTCAATGAATGGGCCGAACTCAACAGGCATCAGTGCGATTGACTGGTTGCGCGTGTAATAGTGAAGATCCGGATAACCGTAATGCATACCCGGAAGAGAGTTTGTAGGGAATGTATTCTGATCACAGCTGTTACAAAAACGCATGTCCAGGTATTTGATATGCGGACCTGCTGAAGAAGACGAGCCAAAGTAGTAGCCGTCATTTACATCCTGGTACATCTGCAAGGAATATTCTTTATCCTTATTCAACCAAAAAGTCTGGGAGAGATTTTTGTAAGAGTATTGTGCGGCTGGGCCAGCTACAACAACCTGGTCAAGTTTGACCTGCGTTGTCTGATCAAACAACGTGATGTAGCGGTTGGTTCCGGTTGGTTCGCGTTTACCAAAACTCGTAACGAAGATATCTTCGGTTGGAGAAAATCTGAATCCACGCTGAGAATTACCTGCGCCTCCGGGGCCACCGCTTTCAACCGAATCGGATGCAGAAAAAGGACCGGTGAAGATGTTAACGGTAGACTCGTTAGCAGCTGCGTTATTTCCGTAGAACATGTAAAATCTCGTACGGCCATTAGCAGGAATCTCATTCAGCTTTATCCAGATCCGTGTGTTGGCAGTATTGATTCCTTTCTCGATAAAGTATGGGAGAAAAGAGGAGCCATTCCGATCAACACTGAAACGGATATCGCTACCGTCAGTATTCATTTTACTTTGCAAGATCAGTTGCTGCGTATTTATTTCGAGCAATACCTGGAATTCTGTTGCCGCTACAGAGTTTGTATTGGTAACACGAAAATCCTGTCTGTGCATCCATCCGGCCGGTTGCGCATAGAGCGCACCTGCCGAAAGAATGGCCATCGAAAAAGATAAAAGTAGTTTTTTCATCATCGTACAGTTTTTCATTTAATAGTTGGAAAATTTTATTGGCCTATATTATAAGCAATACCGAAACGAAGTGTGTTCGAGAGGGGATTTCTGGTGATGCCATTTCCGGAAGGGATCAGGTAAGCGAAGTTCAAGCCAAAATTGCTGTAGTTCACCCCAACACCCATTGTCACATAATTACGTTTGCCCATGTTCCTGCTATCCGTATAGTAGCCTGCTCTGAAAGCAAATTGCTCATTGTACGTGTACTCTCCTCCGAAAGAATAAGCGGTTGCTTTATTCCCGAAAGAGCTGAACCAGCTGCTTACAATACCTTTCTCCTGATAGTCGGTATTGTTTACAGGCATATCCGGAACAAGCAATTTGTTCAGTTCAGCATTTGCTGAAAGTTTGTTTGACTCATCAAAGTGCCAGGTATATCCGACACCCAATGCAGCATTGGCCGGAAGAAATGCTTTCTGACTTCCATCCGTATTATAGCTGATCCTTGAGCCGAGGTTGGTGAGCGCAAATCCTGCACTCCATCCATTTTTATTTTCTTCAGCGGAAGTGTAGTACAATCCGATATCACCAGCCACGGCTTGTCCGGATTTGTAACTTGCTGTAGCATTTGAAGATTTAGCACCAAGATTTGAATGGATAAAGCGCAATGCAACACCCAGCGCAAGATGGTCAGATAATTTTCTTGAATAACCGAGATCTGCGCCTATTTCGCGCGGACTACCCTGGCCGATGAGATGACCATTATTATCGGAGAATTGAATATTACCAAGACTGAAATAACGAAATGATGCAGAGATGGTCTGTTGATCATCGAGTTTGTGATAGCCAGCTACAGAAGCAAGGAATACATCTTTTAATCCGAGGTCTTTCATCCAGGGGATATAGGTGGCGCCTATTCCGCTTTTATTTTTGCTGAAAGAATATTTCGCGAGGTTATAAAACTGTGCGTTCACATCCGCAGAAGTTGACACACCGGCTTCGCCCATTGCACCGGCGCGCGCGTCGGGCGATATACGAAGAAAAGGAGTTGCCGTTGTAACTACGTTAATTGATTGCTGCGCCCTGACGCCGGAAAATGATCCCAGCAAACAGCAAACCGCAAAAGAAAGAGACAGTGTTTTTTTCATGGAGAATAATTGGATAAACAATAAGTACCTGTTTTCCTATCAGCATCACTTTCAGTTATGCCAATAGAAATTCTGCTCAGCTTTTCGCTGACCTTTTAATGATCAATAAGAATTAAAGTGAATCAGTTCATCAGTGCAACAACCGGTGATGAAAGATCGATAGAGGTGGTTCGTGTTTTGTTCTTGTCATACTACTAATCGTGTGGTGGTTTTTAAATAAGAAAATGGAGGCGATTGATTAACGGCAAATATTACTGTATCATATATGGAACTTCAATCTGCTATTAGTTTTTGACATATATCAACAAACAATGCATTCATGTTAAATCATTACATAATACAATGAACATCAGGCATCAACAACTTCGATTGATGGGCTGCAATATTCGATGAATCGACTAACATAGCCAATAGGAAAACTACTTCGCGAATACACGTGAACGCGAATGCAACACGAATGGCCGCGAATGATCGCGAATAGAGTCTTATAAAAGCAGAAGCCTTACTTCATCAGTAAGGCCTCCGTTTATAAAACTCTATTCGCGATCATTCGCGGCCATTCGTGTGCATTCGCGTTACCAATTCGCGTTACTAATTCGCGTTCGCATTCAGGTTGCGGAAGTCCACACTCACCAGCTTGCTCACTCCGGGTTCCTGCATTGTCACACCATAGATCACATCCACGGTGCTCATCGTTGTTTTGTTGTGTGTAACGATGATGAACTGTGAGTTGTCACTGAACTGGCGGATCATGTTGGTGAATTTGCCCACGTTAGCGTCATCCAGCGGGGCGTCCACCTCATCGAGGATACAGAACGGAGCAGGTTTGATCAGGTAGATCGCGAACAGCAGGGCTGTTGCGGTCAGCGTTCTCTCACCACCGCTGAGCTGTGTCAATGAAGTCGGGCGCTTGCCTTTAGGGCGAGCGATCACTTCAATGCCGGTCTCAGCAAGATTATCCGGATTCTCCAGTATCAGATCGCAATGATCATCTTCGGTGAACAGCGTTTTAAATACGCGGATGAAGTGTTCTTTAACTGAATTAAAGGTTTCCAGGAATTTCTGGTTCGCTGTTGCTTCTACTTCTTCGATCGTTTTGAGGAGACTGTCTTTAGCGGTTACCAGGTCATTCTTTTGTTCAACAATGAACTCGTAACGCTTTTTCATCTCGGTGAACGCTTCGATGGCTGTCGGGTTTACTTCGCCAAGGTTTTCCAGGCGCTTTTTCATCCGGTCAGCTTTTTCCTGCAGATCTTCCAGCGGCGTTTCTGTATTACGCGCCTGATCGAGGATATCTTCCAGTTGAATACGGAATTCAACATTCAGTCTTTCTTTAGTACCGGCCAGCTGCAGCTTCAGTTCATTCAATTTGTCTTTGATCGCGGCAAGCAGATGCTCCACCTGATCTTTCTCTTTCACTTTCTGACGCAGTTCGCTTTCTTTTTCGCTGAGGGTGTTACGGATATTGTAATAAGCCTGGTCAGCTTCGTTCAATACCTGTTGATCAGCCTCACGTCTGCGGATCAGTTCCAGCAAACCTTCGTCCACATCTTTCAGTGTGCTGGCAGACTGATCGATATTAGCGGTTGTATCAGCGAGGCTTGCCGTGTTATTTTCCACCTGCTGATGTAAGTCCTGGAGCTGATTGCTCTTGAACTCCAGTTCCTGCTTCAGCGCATTGATCTTGCTCTGTTGCTTGGTTACATTCAGGTTGAATTCGTTGAATTGCTGTGTTGCTTCGTTGTAGCCTGATTCAGCCGCTCTGAAGCTTTCGTTTGCTTCTTCCAAACGGGCTGTTTTCTGTTGCAGTTCCTCGTTGAATTCTGCCAGCTGACGGCGAACGCTGTCGACAGAATCAAAGGTCTGCTGCATCTGGCTGGTGAGGTCTTCGAGCCTGTTCTGACTGTTGCCCTGCATTGATTGCAGGTTCTCCAGTTTATTTTGCAATGAAAATACCTGGTTGGTCAGTTGCTGGATCTCACGCTCTGTCTCACGGAGGGCGGCTTCACGAAGGTCTTCGCTATAAGCGATCACTTCATTGTGGCGTGTTTGAATATCGCTGCGGAGTTTCTCAACGATCGATTCCTGTGAAGCGATCACCTCCTGCAGTTTCTCCAGGTTCTTCGCACGGCCGATCTTCTTTCCTTCGATCATTCCTACGCTGCCACCTGTGAGCGAATATTTGCCTTTTACGTATTTGCCGGATTTTTCGATGATCACAAATCCGTTGCTGTTATCCACTACTGATTCGTTCTCTGCAACAAATACATTACCCAGCAGGTGTTCAGCCAGCTTACGGTATTTATCTTCTACTTCGATAACGCTGAGAGCATGAATTCCGCCTTCGAGCTTGTGCGAAGTATCAACGTTGGTATTCTCATTGATCTTATCCAGCAGGAAGAAATTCGCTTTACCTTTTTTGTTCTCATCCAGCAGGCGAACGGCTTGCAGGCCTTCCTGGAGGTTATTCACCACATAATAGCTGAGGTAAGGTTCCAGCACGTTTTCCAAAGCTGTACGATATTCTTCTTTTACATAAAGAATATCAGAAAGGATCGGCGATGTGTGGCTCCAGTTATTGTTATTGTGCAGGAACTTCACACTGTCCGGGTAACCTTCCATGCTATCGATCATGCTTTTCAGCAGGTCGTGTTCGTTCTTCTTTGCATCGAGTTTACGGGTTTCTTCCGCGAGTTCGTTGCGGAGTTCATCCAGGATGCCCTGTGTTTGGAGGATCTGTTCTTTGGTGTTCTCCTGGTGTTGTTGCAATTGGTCGAGGTCAACTTTCTTGATCTCGAGTTCCTTTTCTTTCTGCAGGCGTTCTTCATCCAGTTGCTGGCGCTGAGATTCGCGTTGTACACGTTCCTCTTCGATCTGGTTGATGGCGCGTTGCAGGTTCTGAACAGAAGTATCGGCTACCGCCACTTTCTTTTCCGCGTCGAACTGGCTGCGCTGTACCTGTTGATATTCCTGGCGAAGGCTGTCGAGTGTGCGGCGATTCTCATCCAGCACATCACGTTTAACTGCTGCTTCGTTCTGTAATTGCTGTAAGTTCTCCGACAGGCCATCGAGGCCTTTTACTTCTTCTTCCAGTTGGAGTTTGGTAAATCCGATGCTCTCATCGATGCCTTTCAGCTGACCTTCTGCTTTCTGGAGGAATTGTTTCAGGCTGGTTTCGCGTTCGCGAAGGTATTCGAGGCGTTGAGCGGCGAGGTTCTTTTCGTTCTCGCGTGTTCTTACCTGTTGTACGAGTTCGTTATAAGCATACTGCATGCTTTGCAGTGCTCTTTCTTTTTCGATGAAACCAACTTTCTCCTGCTCGAGTGCTGCTTCTTCGGTAGCGATCTCGGCTTCCATGCGCACACGTTTGTCGGTCTCTATTTCGTGTTTTTCGTTCAGGTCTTTGTAGGTCAGGTTGAATCCTTCGAGGGCTGCTTTAGCGAGTTCGATACTGATCTCACGGTAATCTTTCTTGATCTCGTGGTATTTCTCCGCCTTACGGGCCTGGCTTTCGAGGGCTTTCAGCTGGTTGTTGATCTCGAATAAAAGGTCTTCGATACGGTTCAGATCCTGCTCAGTAGCATCAAGCTTCTGGCGGGCTTCTTTTTTCCGTGTTTTATAGATGCTGATACCGGCGGCCTGTTCAAGCATCCGGCGGCGGCTATTGTCCTTGTCTTTGATGAGGTCATCCACCATGCCGAGCTCGATGATGGCGTAGCTGTCTGTACTTACACCCGTATCCATGAACAGGTTCTGGATGTCTTTCAGACGGCATTGAACGTCATTCAGGCGATACTCGCTCTCCCCGCTTTTATAGAATTTGCGGGTGATGGTAACGGTGCTGAATTCGGTAGGAAGAAGGTTTTTTGTATTCTCGAAGGTCAGGCTCACTTCGGCGAGGCCGCTTGCGCTTCTTGTCTTTGACCCGTTGAATACCAGGGAATCCAGGTTTTCGGAACGCAGGTGGCTGATCTTTTGTTCACCGATCACCCAACGGATGCTATCCACGATATTGGACTTACCGCAGCCATTTGGCCCTACGATACCCGTGATATTGTCGTCAAAGTTTACGACCGTCTTATCCGCAAAACTCTTGAACCCCTTGATTTCTAAGCTCTTTAATCTCACTGTATTTCCAGTTTAAAGTCAGGCGGCGAATATAAGCGAAACCCTCCAACGCGAATGCCGATATTATACACAGAAATGTGTGAAATATGTTGGTATGTTGTTGATAACTGCGCGGATGGCCACGAATTTTTGCGAATAGTGAACTACAGAGGGGAAATACTCTCAAGGTTTGTCCCTCTTGTAGTTCACTATTCGCGAAAATTCGCGGCCATTTGTGCTCTATTGGCGTACTCTACCTTGCTCCGCCTCTGCCCCATTCGCGTTGTGTTTGCGCTGATCGCTGATGGTTTTTCCAAAGCGCCAGCTGAAAGTGAGGACGAACTGACGGGTGTCAAATCTGTTGAACCAATGCGCATCGGTATTAGCCAGGTTGTTGATAATTCCATTATTGGCTTGTGTATAAAAAATATCGTTAATACTTAACCGGAGAGTAGCAGCGGGTGAAAGCTTCTTCTGCACGCCTGTGTTGACACGGCCATAACCCTTGGAGATGAACTGGCCGTTGGTGATATCGGTACGATACATACCGCTCAATTCCGCGCTCCAGTCTTTATCGAATTTGAACTGGAAGTTGGGACCAACATACCAGAAAGTTCCTTTTGTGTTGAGGAAACCGGTATAGAAACTACTGCGGGTGTGGATCTGCGTCACTTCATTATAAAGATTTACTGTCAGCCATTTACCAAAGTCGTGACCCGCATTGACAGATATGCCCATCATTTCTACGGTTGACAGGTTCCCCGGGCGGCTGAAATACGTGCCGTTGACGATCTCGATGGTCTCTCCCATTTCATCATGCGTTCTTGAATAAGAAAGCGTGGTGGTGATCCGTTGTTTGAAGGTGTAGGAAAGTTCATAGTTATCGACAAACGCGGGCTTCAGAAAAGGATTACCGACATAGAAAGTAAACTTGTCCAGCGGTGAAATGAAAGGGTTCAGATCACGGTAAACGGGGCGGTTGATCCGGCGGCCGTAATTCAGACCGAGGATATGATCGCCCGCGCTATCCACTTTATACTGGACATAAGCTGTTGGAAACAGATTGTTGTAGTCGCGCTTGAATGAGGAATCGGGCTTTACGGCATTGCCTAACTGGTTGCCGGTGGCATTGGTATTTTCAAAACGCAGGCCAAGTTGAACCGAAAGTCTTTTGAAATCCCTGTTCAGGTTAATATAAGCCGCGTTAATGTTTTCTTTATAGATAAAATGGTTGCTCTTATCATAATCAGGCGAGGTTACGTTGTTGACGGTGTAGAAATACTCTGCCAAATTATCCGTTTTCGTGAAAGAGGTTTTTAATCCCGCAGAAAAATTATACCCTCCTTTAAATGGTTTGGTATAGTCAGTTTTTGCTGAATAGATATCAATATTTGCCGGCAGGTTGCCGGATAGGAAATCCTGCAGTTTCAGGCTTCCATCTGCACGATAACTGGCATTATCAAAAAGCTGGTTGTTGCCGGTTTTATAGTTGAGGTAATCGAGATCAACCGTAAGTTCATGACCGCCTTTATCGATCTGACGACGGTAGTTAAGATTGACGCCTTTGTTCTCGAACTTTGTCTTCTCCCTGTTCAGCGCCTTGATGGATGAATCCAGTTGTGCTGATGGATTCAGCAGGCTGCTGACATTATCATTGTTGACATTGGCGCGATTTGACTGACCCGTGAAAACTACGCCCCATGTTGTTTTTGCGTCCTGGTAAAAGTCCATGCCGATCTTTCCGGTATAGCTATTACCCATTCTCCTGATATAGGTATTCTGGTTGAAGAAGGAAAGCGTGCTTCCGTCGGGGTTTTTATATCTCCTGTTGATATCGAGGTCATTGAAGGAATTCATCCTGTTGTAAGAAAGATTTGCAAAGAAGTTGAATTTATTCTGACGCATATTCAGATTCAGGCTATTGTTACTTCTTGCATATTTTCCCTGGTTATAGCTGGCAGACAGGTTTCCATTGAAGCCTTTCATCTTACTCTTTTTTGTGCGGATATTGATCACGCCTCCTGTTCCTGCTGCATCATACCGGGCCGGCGGATTGGTCATAATCTCGATCGTTTCAATAGCAGATGACGGCAAACCACGCAGATAATTCTGCAGATCCGCTGCTGATAAATATGTAGGCTTATCATCTATGAATACAGTCACACCCTGTTTCCCGCGTAACGAGATGGTCCCATTCTGATCAACCATGATCCCGGGTGATTTTTCCAGCACATCCAGCACAGTCGTACCTGCATTCGAGATCAGTGCATCAGGATTTACTACAGTGCGGTCGATCTTTTGCTCAACAAAAGGTTTACGCGCAGTAACGACCACGCCTTCCATCGTTTTTTCCTGTTTTTGCAGAACTATCGCAACCGAAACATCTTTATCTATCAGGGAAATGACTGTATCCAACAATTGAAAACCGACTCCGGTAACCTGTAATAAATAGGAACCATTGTTCATTTTTTCAAAGCCAAAGACGCCAGCTGCATCGGTTATCGCTGTTTTTACCACAACAGAATCATTGACACGTTTAAGTAGTGCCGTTGCAGCTTCAACAGCTTTTCCATCAGCAGCCTGCACTCTTCCACCCAGCTTTACACCGGTTTGTGCGAATACGAAAGTACAGGCAAGGCTCAGCCATATGGCCATACAGGCCATGAAAAACTTTTTCATGAAAAACAAATTATAGGTTGATAAGTCTCCCCGGTAAAATAGAGTTTACCGACAAGTTATTGGTAAGGTGTTATATAAATGGGTGTATGTTAACTCAACTGGCATTTATGCCATCCCGGGTAATGGATTTGATGGTTGAAGTGTCAAAGTTGTAATACATGGTCCACTTCTCTTTTGCATCAGCTCTTACGTATTTATCGAGTATCATCTTATGAACCGGTGCGGGTATAACTTTCCCGTTGATGATCATTTGATGCGGACTCAGCATGAATGATTTTACCTCCTCAGCTTTGCTTACCAATCCTTCACTGATCATATTCAGGATGAGTTCATCCACCGTGATCCAGTTCTGCCGCCGGGTCACAGGAGTTTTTCCAGTCGAAGGAGACGGCTTGTAGCTACTCCGCTCCGTAACCGTTGATTTATATTCTGTGTAACTGTCGGGAATTTTCTTGTAGTTGCCGGCGTAGCCCGATTTGGAATAATCACGTTCTTTGGCAGCCTGTTCCCTGTCATACAACGATATTTTTTCATGCAGACTGATATCTACTTTGATCGGTATGGAGTCAGCTTGCATTAATTTTTCCACTGCCCTGAAAGAGTCTTCAACAGCCTGCATTTTACGGAGAGAGCTGCCTAATGACATTCCCGCCTCATCTATCGCATCTTTTGTTCTGTCGAGTCCATTAGACAGCGTTTTCTCTGCGCGGCTGAAAATGTCGTTATCTTCTTCTGTTGTATATTCATTTTGCAAAACAAAAGTATCGTCCATCTTTCTTTCCTGCTGGCGCGCCAGCTCATGTACGCTGTCTGCATACATCGGCCATTCCGCCGGAGTTACCAATTTTCCGTTGACTTGCACTGACACCAGCGTGTCGCTGATATAATTTAGTTGATACAGCTGTTCTTCTTTCTTAAGAAGATATGTTTTGAACCCTGGCTTATCATTCACCTCTCCAATGTATACTGAAGTTCCCTCTCCCACGTCAGCCGGCTG
>JBEVKW010000384.1:0-15739 GCA_040509495.1 Chitinophagaceae bacterium
AACGGTCAACGGACAACGGTCAACGAACAAACGAAAAGGATTTACAATATGAGAAGGTTGCTTAGCCCCGAAAAACGACGCTGGTTCATTGTTGCCATTATCTTTCTGGCGATCGTATTTAATTATGTAGACAGGCAGATCGTATCTGTGCTGAAGCCGGTACTTAAAGCCGAGTTCAGCCTGGATGATGGTGGTTATGCAACAATTCTGAATGTGTTCACTATTTGTTACGCCATTATGTATCCTGTTACGGGATGGATGGTAGATAGATTCGGGGCGCGGCTGGTGATGTTCTTTGGCATTATTACCTGGTCAATTGCCTGCATAGGCGGCGGCTTGTCCAGGACGATTGGTCAGTTCGGTTTTTTCCGCGGATTACTCGGAGCGGCTGAACCGACCAATTTTCCTGCGCAACTCAAAGTGATCACGGTTTGGTTCCCGGGAAAACTTAGGGCAACAGCGAACAGTCTTTGCGTTGCGGGAAGTTCTATCGGAGCGATCATTGCGCCACCAGTGATCGCATGGCTGGCGCTAACGTACAACTGGCAAACAGCTTTTATTGCGATGGGTGCGATAGGAATATTGATCGCGCTGCTGTGGAAATTGATCTATAGAGATCCGCCGGTGGAAGTGGCAAAGGAAGCTGCAGCATCAACCGTATCCGGTGAGCCTGCCAGTACCGCTGCATTTGAATGGAAACAACTTTGGGGAACACGCAGTTTATGGGGAATACTATTGATCCGTTTTGTAAGTGATCCTGTTTGGTACTTCTGTTTATTCTGGTTGCCAGGTTATTTGCAGGAAGAGTCTGGACTCACACTCGCACAGGTTGGGATGTTTGGATGGATACCCTTCCTGTTTGCTGATCTTGGAGCGATTGGAACTTCTGCATGGTCTGATAAACTGGTGAGAAAAGGATACGAACCATTGAAGGCAAGAAAGAAGATGCTGACGACTGTTGCGTTTTTTAGTCCATTGTGTATCCTCACTCCCTACCTGGGAAGTGCATGGGCCACGCTGGCTATATTCAGCATAGTGGCTATTGCTTGTTTAAGCTGGTTGTTTACGATCAGTGTAGTAGTGGCTGAATCTTTTCCGGTGAAGAATGTGGCGAGTGTATTAGGAATAGCAGGAGGATTTGGCGCGTTGGGTGCGGTGTTGTTCAACTATTTTGTTGGGCAATTCATCGGGAAGATCGGAGCTGAAAAGATATTTATCGTGATGGCATTTTTGCATCCATTGGCTGTATTGATCTTACGGACGATGGTGAAAAAGGAAAGACCGGCGTAGGTTCCCGCAGATTACGCTGATCTTGTCATTTTGTTGAAAGAAAATTTCTAACTGATTCGAATATTATTCATTTGTTTTCGCAGATACGCAGATAAGATCCATTCAACAGGTGAATTATCTGCGTATCTGCGAAAGCAAATCAAGGAATCTTACTCGTGAAGTAGAGTGTTGAAAAAAGGAAAACAAAATCTGCGTAATCTGCGGGAACCTACGCAGACCATTAAAAAATAGAAAAAGTAAAACTGCAAACAATAACTATATGAAAACTATTTCGGAACCAGCAAAAGAACTCGTTGTAAGAAAAGAAACTGACGTACTCGTAATTGGTGGTGGCCCTTCCGGTATCATGGCTGCACTCGCAGCAGCGGAAGATGGCCTGAATGTAATGCTCATCGAGAGCCGCAGCTTTGTCGGCGGTAATATGACCATCGGCTTGCCGATCCTTGGTTTCCTCGGACAAAAAGGCAACCAGATCATTAAAGGACTTCCCCAGAAACTGATCGATCGTTTGAAAGCTGTACAGGCATCAAGCGAGCACCGTCCATGCCCTTTGCATATGAGTCTTACACTGGTTGAGCCGGAAGCGGTCAAAACAGTTGCGCTGGAGATGCTCACCGAAAGTAAAGTGGACGTATTGTTTTACGCTTTTTGTGCTGGTGTGGTGATGGAAGAGGATGAGCTGAAAGGTGTGATCATCGAAAGTAAAGCAGGCCGTGAAGTAGTACTGGCTAAAACCATCATCGATTGTAGTGGAGACGCGGATGTTGCTTACCGTTCCGGCGTTCCCTGCGAATATGGAAACGAAAACGGCGGTGTTCAACCTCCAACATTGATGTTCTGCCTCGGTGGCGTTGATACGGAAAAGCTCCGTACAAGTGTCGCTGAAGAGCCCCGCACTTATCTTACCGATTTTATTCCTGCTGAATATTTTGGTCAGAACAACCAGTTCGTTCTGGTGGGAATGCGCAACCTGATCAAGAAGGCGCAGGATGATGGGCTGGATCTGAATGTAGAACGCACCATCCTGATCACCGGTCTTCGTAAAGGTGAAGTATGGGTGAATATGACACGTGTGAATGGCGTTAATGGAACCGATCCGGGAAGCCTTACGCACGGAGAAATAGAAGGAAGGCGGCAGATCACCGATATACAAAAATACCTGATCGATTATGTACCAGGTTTTGAAAATGCATACTTCCTTAAAACGGCTCCCTTCCTTGGTATCAGGGAAACAAGACGTATACAGGGACTGTATACCATGACGCGTGAAGATATCATGACCTGCAATCACTTTGATGATGCGATCGCTGTGGCGAGTTATCCGTTGGATATCCATCACCCGAATGGTGGCGGTTGTACGCTTGAATGGTGCGGTGATTGTTATGACATTCCTTTCCGTTCGCTCATTCCTCAAAAGGTGAAGAACCTGATCGTAGCCGGTCGTTGTATCTCCACCACACATGAAGCAATGTCTGCTATCCGTGTGATGGCGCCATGTATGGCAATGGGCGAAGCCGCAGGGCGTGCCGCAAAAATGGCCATATCACAGGGAATACAGCCTGCCGATATCGATGTAAAAAAACTGCAGCAGGAACTGCTGGAGAAAGGAGCTTATCTCCGTATCGGCAAAGAGGAATTGGTATAATAAAAGAATTTTAAACAGCATAAGATATGTCTGCCAGCAGAAGGAATTTTCTCAAGGGTCTTGGAGCAGCTGCATTGCTGCCTGCCCTGCCCGGGTTCAGTAAAGAACTTGTAGCTGATCATGCAGCTGCAGGACCACATCGCATACTCAGTTGCAATATCCGCGTAGCATTGGATGAGGATGAAGCAAAAGGTCTTGGTTGGTCATCAAGAAAAGATATCTGTCTTAAAGTGATCAAAAATCATAAACCTGATATCATCTGTTTGCAGGAAGTATTAAAGATTCAGGCGGATGATTGCCGCAAATTCTTTTCATCATATCAGCTGATCGGCTTTGATGGTCCTGAAATGGATGCACATACCACCGGTTATCATGGTATCGCAAAGAACCCGATCCTGTTTTCAAAAGACAGGTATGAATTGCTGACTGCAGGAACTTACTGGCTTTCTGAAACGCCACTTGTTGCAGGTAGCAAATCATGGGATACGGCAAGAGCGCGACACGCAAACTGGGTCCGCATCCGTGAAAAGAAGACCGGTAAAGAGTTTCGTGTAGTGAATCTTCATCTTGATCATATTTCTGCTGAAGCAAAGATCCAGCAGGCAAAGATGGTGGTGGATGAAAGCGCGCAATATCTTCCTGACTATACACAGATCCTTACAGGTGATTTCAATTCACGTTTCGACAGCAATGTATTTACTTCCGTCCGTGATGGTGGCTGGAATGAAAGCTATGAAACCATTCATGGAAAAAAAGAAGCAGGACATACCGGGCACGAATTCCAGGGTGTTAAATACGACAAAGCTTCTTCGAAAGGACGTATCGATTATATCTGGTATCGCGGGAAAGTAAAGCCTGTCGACGCACTGATTATCAAAGATGAGGTGAATGGTAAATATCCAAGTGACCATTTCTTTTTACAGGCAGATCTCGTTATAGAATAAAAAAAATAGCATGAAAAAGCGGACGCTTAGTTGGTTGGCCTTATTCCTGTTGATCGCGAACATATCATTTTCACAGGAAAAATATCAGAAGCCTGCATTAGAGCAGAAAGGATCATGGTCGCTTATTATGGTACCGGATCTTCAGAATTATGCCAAGTGGGGACGTAATCAGCCGATCGTGGACCTGATGATGTCATGGATCGTTGATAATATCGATACGCTCAATATCAAAATGGTCATGGGTGTAGGAGATCTCGTGGAGAATAATGAGAAGATCACGAATGATTATGATGGTGATCAGACAACGAAAGCGCAGTGGGAAATGGTTGCCAGGGCATTTGGAAAACTGGATGGCAAGCTGCCTTATATCGCTGCCACCGGTAATCATGATTACAGTATAGACAGGCAGGGAAATCGCACTTCGCATTTCAGTGAATATTTTTTCACGGACAAGAATCATCTCAATCAGAAACTACTCGTGCAGAATTCACGAAATGAGCAGGGCCAGCCCACGCTCGAAAATTCTGCCTACGAATTAAAAGGGCTGAATGGAAAAGACTATCTCTTTATGACCGTTGAAAACGGTCCGCGTGATACCGTTCTCACCTGGGCGAAAAATGTTGCCGCCCTTCCGCAATACAAAGATCATCGCGTGATCCTCGGTACGCATGAATACCTGAATGCAAAAGATACACATACAAGTGGTGATGTGACATGGATCTATTGGGAGCCCTATAATATCAACAATGAGATCCAGAAATCTCCGCGTATGAAGATACCGGGAGCGAACAATGGTAAGCAGATGTTTGAAAAGCTTGTGCAGCCATCATCCAATATCGAAATGGTTTTGTGTGGACATATTTCCGGTGAAGGTTATCGTGCGGATAAGAACAAAGCTGGCAAAACCGTTCACCAGATCCTGTTCGATTCCCAATCAATGGGTGGAGGTCATCGTGATGGCAACGGCGGTGATGGCTGGATCCGCATCCTTGAATTTTTCCCTGACAACAAAACTGTAAAGGTGAAAACATTTTCTCCTTTATTCGGCATATCTCCAACCACCCGCCAATTCGCCTGGAAAAAGGACGCCAGGAATGAGTACGTGGTGAAGTTTGACTGAGAGAGAGGCGATGGCCGATGACCGATAGCCGTTGGCCGACTGAGTATCCGCATGCTGGCAATAACCAAAATGCGTCAGGATAATTATAGGTTTTCTGATATCACGATTCGGCCATCGACCATCGGCCATCGAAACTTTTGCTGCATATGAATACCAACGACTTTCTAACCAAAAAAATGGGAATACCCTCATCTCTCTTAGCAGGATATCTCGGCATATTACTGTTTATGATGGGTGATGGTATGGAACAGGGATGGCTGAGTCCATACCTGATCGAAAAAGGAATGACAATACAACAAACTGCAACGCTCTTTACGGCTTATGGCATCACCATCGCCATTGCATCCTGGTTTTCGGGAGTGATGGCAGAGTCTTTTTCTCCCAGGAAAACCATGCTGATCGGATTGCTGATCTATCTCGCAGGTACAGCTGGTTTCATCGGCATTGGCATGGAGAAATTGGATTTTTCTACTATGGTTATTACCTACGCGCTGCGTGGTTTTGGGTATCCTCTTTTTGCATATTCATTCCTTGTCTGGATTTCTTATGTAACGCCTGTTAATGCGCTTGGTCGCGCTGTGGGTTGGTTCTGGTTTGTGTTCACCGGGGGATTAAATGTGCTTGGTGCATTTTATTCGAGCTGGGCGATACGTGAACTGGGTCATATTCCTGCTTTGTGGAGTGCTGTATTCTGGGTGCTGTTAGGTGCATTGTTTGCATTAGTGCTCAACAAAGCACCATTTAAGGATCGCAGAGAGGGAAAAGGTGGGAAATGGAAGGAACTAATGAAGGGACTGACCATCGTCAAAGCCGAACCTAAAGTAGCGATCGGAGGCATTGTACGCGTGATCAATACCACGGCACAATTTGCTTTTCCGGTTTTCCTCCCGACCTATATGGCTGCTCATGGCTTTAATACAACGCAATGGTTGTATATATGGGGAACGATCTTCACCAGCAATATTGCATTCAACCTGATATTTGGTTTTGTAGGTGATCGCCTGGGATGGCGTACTACTATCACCTGGTTCGGAGGAGTGGGTTGCGGCCTTACAACATTACTTCTTTACTATGCACCTCAATATAGCAACGGGAATTACACATTGGTGATGCTTGCCGGTATCGCCTGGGGAGCCTGCCTTGCCGGTTATGTGCCATTATCTGCACTGGTACCCTCATTAGTCAGGAAAGATAAGGGAGCAGCCATGTCTATCCTGAACCTGGGCGCCGGACTTGCTGTATTTGCAGGGCCTGCGATCGTTGGCATTTTCATCGGTACAACAGGTGCAGAAGGCGTAGTGTGGATCCTGGCCGGATTATATTTTTTGAGCGCCATCCTTACACGTTTTATCATATTGCCAACAGAGCTAAATAATAATAACGAGTTTTCGGTGTCAGAGACAACCGTATTGCCATCATGAAAACAAAAATGATTTTTCTTAACCATTAATGCGATATATGAGAGTATTAGTAACAGCGCCGTATCACGAGAAAGGATTGTTTGAGGTAAAGCAGGACCTTGGAGAAGTGATCTACCGTCCATGGAAGCAGAACGGGCGTGCGTACAATGAAGATGAATTGATGGCGCTATTGTATGAAACAGAAGCGGAGGCGCTTATCACAGAACATGATCATGTAACAGAGAAAGTGATCAATGCTAATGCACATCTTCAGTTCATAGGAGTTTGCAGAGGTACACCTTCCAATGTGGCACTTGCAACGGCAACAAAGCATGGTATTCCTGTATTTTATACACCGGCACGTAATGCACAGGCAGTGGCAGAAATGTTTATTGCGAATGTAATCACCTTCATGAGGCAAACGCTGCCGGCGATCAGTTGGCTGCGCAGCCGTAAATGGGATGAAGGTGCACACACATCCTACCTTGAATTCAAAGGAAATGAACTGGCGGGAAAGAAGATCGGGCTTGTTGGTTTTGGTGCGATCGGACAGTTGATAGCAAAGCTGACAGAGAACTATCCCTGTTCCATTGCTTATTATGATCCTTATGTACCGGCATCTGCATTTCCTTCTTATCAGCAGTTAAGCCTTGAAGAACTTTTTGCAACCTGTGATGTGGTATCCATTCATCTGCCGGTTACTGCTGATACAAAGGGAATGATCAACAAGAAGTATTTTGACCTGATGCGCGCTGATTCGATCTTTGTAAATACGGCAAGGGCCGTAGTTGTGAACAGGCAAGATCTTTACAATGCTCTTTCTCAAAACAAGATCAAGGGCGCTATCCTCGATGTATTCGACAATGAACCTCCGGATGAGCTCGATTATAAAATAATTGATCATCCTAATGTACTGCCAACGCCGCATATCGCGGGTGCAACGCATGAGGTAGAAGATCATCACGTCCGGATCTTGAATGAGGTGCTGACTGAATGGTTCGTGCATGGCAATCACAGTGCAGATCGTCTGGCCAACAAAGAGATCTTATCATCGTATATTCAGCGATAAATTATAGTAAATGAAACAACAGGATGCATACCTGGTGCTCGATATAGGAACGGGAAATGTCCGTTCGGCAATTGTTGCTCCTTCCGGAAATATCCTGGGCGTTGCAAGAGCGGATATCCGTTATTATCGTGATGAACTGTACCCGGAATCAATTTATTTCAAACCGGAAGAGCTTTGGGCACAATTGAACCAACTCACCGCTGAGGCATTGTTGCAGGCTGGAGATGTTAAGATCAACGCTGCCACAACAACAAGTCAGCGGGAAGGAATCGTACTGGTCAATAAATCTGGTAAAGCGGTGATCGGTCTTCCTAATATCGATCATCGCGGTCGTGAATGGGAGAATTCATTTGCCGGCAAAAGCAGGATCTACCAATTGACGGGCCGTTATCCCACTTCATTGTTTTCTGCATATAAACTCGTTGGCATTCGTGAACGAAGAAAAGAAAGCTGGAATGAATTGTCCTTCTTTCTTAGTATCAGCGATTGGGCTGCCTGGGAGCTGAGCGGTGTTCCTGTATATGAACATTCTCAAGCCTCGGAAACGTTACTATATGATGTGGAAAGGGGCGAATGGAGTGATGAACTGTGTGAAGTGTTTGATATTTCTGCTGATCTGCTGCCTTCTCTTTCCCAATCGGGTAGTGTCGTTGGCAAGATCAAATCAGCAATTGCTGATGCCTGGAATATCGACGGCTCTGCGGTAATAGTAACAGGAGGCGGTGATACGCAGATGGCGATCAAGAGCACCTGTCCATCTGTTGGAGATGTCGTGATCGTTTCCGGAACAACAACACCGGTGGTGAAACTGGAAGGAAACTATGTTACTGATAAGGATGAACGTACCTGGACAAGCCGTGATATAGCCCTCAACCGTTTTGTATTTGAAGCTAATGCGGGCGTCACCGGTTTGAATTATCAGCGGCTGAAGGAAGTGTTTTATCCCAATGAAGGATATGATGTGATCGAAAAGGAATTGAATGAAAATGCATACAGGCATTGTTCCGCATCGCTTGGTTCATTGATAGCCGGTGAAAAGAAGCCGGTGATCCGTGGTGGATTCATATTTCCCGTTCCGGTAGCGCACGAGCTGACACGCGGTAGTTTTGTATGGTCTACATTGATGGATATTGCTTTTTCCATAGCGGAGAATTACAAAGTGCTGGCAGAAGTTTCCGGCCACGATGCAGGCTATATCTGGGCCTGCGGTGGTGGATTGCAAAGTAAAACACTGCGGAATATGATCGCGGCTATTACAGGCAATGAAGTTCGGGTTAGAGCCGGCTTTGAACAGGCTTCGGTGGTTGGTGCGGCAATGCTATGTAATGAAGCAACTGGGCTGGATATTCAGCAAAGCGAGAGTGGGATAGAAACATCAGTGGCTTCTTCAGAAGATGGTGCTCAATACAGATCTTATTACAAGGAATGGAAGCAGACACGTGAACAGTTCCGATCTATCAGTTAGTTGGTTTGAACGGGCTGGCGTAGTCCCCCGCAGATCCCGCAGATTTTAAACTCAAAAAGAAGAACTCATCGGCGGATCTAACTAACCCGATAATTGGTTACGCAGATGACGCGGATCGGTCCCTTTATGTTGAAACCTATCTGCGCAATCTGCGAACATCCAAATAGGAATATACGATCGTGCCAGGCTTTACCATCTAAAAAACCTGATCAATCTGCGTCATCTGCGGGACCCTACGCAAAGCAATATTAAAATGAACAACGCATACTTTATAGGAATCGACATCGGCACACAAGGCGCACGCGTCGTAATGCTTGATAACAACGGTGCCCAGATCTCCGCAAAAGAAGAAGTATTTCCCTTAAATGAAAACTCGCGGCAGGAACAATCACCCCACACATGGTGGGAAGCCTGCACAAGACTGATCCCTGAACTGATCAATGAGGTAAAGCAACGGATTCCACTCGATCAGATCAAAGCCATTTCAGTTACCTCTACCTCCGGAACGATCATCCCGATCGATCATAACTTCGATCCACTTCATCCTGCGATCATGTACAGCGATCCGCGTTCAGCTGAACAAGCGTCTTTCTGTAAGAAGATCGCTGAGCAGGAGATGAAACACGGCTACACCGCCTTTAACGCCTCCAGTGGTTTGCCAAAGATGAAATGGTTCCTGGATCATTTTCCTGAACGCTCTTCAAAGCTCTACAAATTTATTCATGCAGCAGATTTCATCACCGGAAGATTGAGTGGCGAGTATGATGTTACCGACCATTCCAATTCGATGAAATCCGGTTATGATATCCATCAATTCAATTGGCCTGCATATATCACTGATCAGATCGGGATCCGTAAAGAATGGCTGCAGCAGGTGAAGCCATCAGGTACGCAGATCGGGACGATCAAACCTGCGCTGATGAAAGAATGGGGACTGACTACAGCAGTGATCGTTACCACAGGTTTGACCGATGGCTGTGCGTCGCAGATCGCCGCAGGAGCGGTGAAGCCGGGACAGTGGAATACGACCATCGGTACCACCTTAGTTATAAAAGGTGTTACCCAAAAGGAGATCATTGATCCCTCTGGCGCAATTTACAATCATCGCCATCCTTCGGGTTACTGGATGCCGGGCGGCGCAAGCAATACCGGTGCGGATTGGGTGAGCAAGTTGTTTGCGGGAGAAGACCTGCAGAAATTGAGTGAGCAGGCGGCAATGCATTTGCCCGCTACTTCTATTGCCTGGCCTTTACTGCAAACCGGCGAGCGTTTTCCATTTGTGGCGCCACAAGCAACCGGGATCTGGCCGGACGGAAGTACGGTGGAGAGATTCACTGCCTGTATGGAAGGTGTTGCTTTTATTGAGCGATATGCATTTGAAAAGATCTCACAATTGTCCGGCGAGAAAATTGAACGTATCTTTTCAGCAGGTGGCGGCAGCAATAGCGATACCTGGTTGAAGATCCGCAGCAGCATCAGCAACGTGACGGTATGTAAGATGAAGAACGTGTCAGGAGCGGCAGGTGCCGCAATTCTCGCTGCTTCCGCAAGCCTCTATGGTTCACTTGAAGAAGCCGCCGCGGCAATGGTTAATCCTGAATTAACAATAGAACCTGATCTTCGTCTCGCAGAAGCGTACGATCAGAAATACAAATTATTTATTGAAGAATTAAAAGCCAGAAAAATTCTGAATTGAATATGCTGAATATTTTTTTACTCAGGCACGGACAAACTTCCTGGAACGCCGATAATAACCGCTATTGCGGGCGAACGGATATACCGCTTACGGATAAAGGCATTAGCCAGGCAGAAGAAGTAAAACGCCAGATGGAAGGCATCGAATTGACAGCTGTTTATTCATCTCCGCTGCAACGGGCCTATACTACAGCTTGTATCGCATCAGGCAGGGACGCGATCAAAGATGAACGACTGATCGAAGCTGACTTCGGGAACTGGGAAACAAAAACCAAAGAGGAATTCATTGCAGAGAACGAATCGCTTTGGCTCGATTGGATGAGCGATCCAGCTATTCATCGTGCCGGCGGTACAGGAGAAACGGGAGGAGAGATCGTTGCCCGTGTAGATGATTTCTTTCATTCGCTACAGCAAAAGTATACAAGCGGAAATATCATGGTAGTGGCGCATAACGGTATCAATCGCCTCTATCTTGCACATAAATTGGGAATGCCGCTGAAGAATTACAGGCAACTGGTACAGCAGAATTCCTCTATCACCAGCTTTACACTGGATCAGCAGGGGATCCTTACACTGGAATTACTGAATGCTAAACTCAGGTAGATTATGAAAAAAGCTTCCTTACTGGTTACGGGTCTGACCCTCGCAACAATAGTGTCTGCGCAACTGAAAACGCTGGGAATAAAGACAAGCGCCGACACACATTCGTTTTTTAAATATGGGAAGAATAAGACCATCATCAGCGGACATCGAGGAAGTCATATTACCGGGTATCCTGAAAATGCTATTGAGACATTTGAGCATGTATTAAAACATACACCTGCTTTTTTTGAGATCGATCCGCGCCTCACAAAAGACAGCGTGATCGTGTTATTGCATGACGCCACGCTCGACAGAACTACCACGGGTAACGGCAAACTGTCTGATTATACCTGGGAAGAAGTGAAACAATTCCTTTTAAAAGATAAAGATGGAAACGTTACGCCATACCGTATACCTACCTTGCAGGAGGCGATCAACTGGGCAAAGGGCAAAACGATACTGAACCTTGATAAAAAAGATGTTCCTCCGCAAATGACCGCAGAGATCATCCGTAAAAATAATGCAGCGGCATATGTAATGGTGACCGTGCATACTGCAGACCAGGCAAAATTTTATTATCAGGACAATCCTTTGATCATGATGTCTGCATTTGTAAAAACAGAAGAAGCGCTAAAGTCTTACGAAGCAGCAGGCATACCCTGGAAGAATATGATCGCTTATATCGGCTCAGAGAATAAGCCGGAGAACAAAGTCATGCTTGATCTGCTGCACGCACGCGGTGTGATGTGCATGATCTCCGCCGCACCTGTTTATGATAAGCTCGCTACAAAAGAGGAACGCGCGGCGGCTTACCGGGATATTTTTGCCAACGGCGCAGATATCCTGGAGTCGGACTATCCTATCGAGGTTGGGGAAGCCATCAAGTTGTAATTGGAATAGAAGTATCGCAAAGAACGCGAAGATCCGCAGAGGGCGCTGAGGTTAAATTTCTTAGCACCCTTTGCGGATCTTTGCGTTCTTCGCGATACCTCTACGCAAGAGAGTCAGGTGAGGCTTATAAAAAAAGAAGTATCCTGCCATACCCAATTTTATAACTGGTTCGGTTGTTGTGGATTGATCCCAACTGCCGGGGCGGTTTTAAACCGTTCCCCAATAGGACAAATAATTCAGTATGAAAATGCTATTTCGACCCGTTATCGCTATTGCGGCACTATTTACAGTAATGAGTGCCTGCAATAATCCAGCAAAAAATACCGCAGACAAGTCTATCATTTTACATGATGTAACCCTTATTGATGGAAAAGGAACGGCTCCGCAAGAACATATCGATATCAGGATGATCAATGACTCCATTGCTGATGTTGGAAGATCTCTTGATACCAACGGGGCTACAGTGATCCAGTTGGGAGGAAAGACTGTCATGCCTTCTCTGATCAGTGCACACGTCCACATTGGAGCGCTTAAAGGTACTGCCACCAAACCCGAGTTCTATACGCGGGAAAATATCATTGCACAGTTGAACAAATACCAGGATTATGGAATTTTGAATATACTGGTAATGGGTACCGATCGTCCGCTGCTTTTTGAGAGTGGCATTCGTGATTCATCCTTGGCAGGTAATTTTCCGGGAGCAAGGATACACTCTGCCGGTTATGGTTTTGGTGTACCGGGAGGTGCGCCGCCGCTCGAGTTTGCGATGGATCGTGTCTTCCGTCCGGAAACACCAGCACAAGTATCCATTCAGATGGATAGCCTTGCAGCGTTAAAGCCAGAGGTGGTGAAATTATGGCTGGATGATTTTGGCGGGAAATTCAAAAAGATGGATCCTGCTGTTTATAAAGCAGTGATCGACGAAGCGCATAAACACCGGCTTCGTGTAGCTTCTCACGCCTACTACGCGTCTGATGCACGGCAGCTTGTCAATGATGGCATCGATATTATTGCGCATAGCATTCGCGACAGCGTGATGGATGATGCACTTGTAAGCCGGATGAAATCAAAAGGGATCATTTACATTCCTACTCTTTCGCTGGATGAATTTTCCTTTATCTATGCCGGAAAACCAGCATGGATCGATGATCCTTTCTTCAAAACTTCTCTTGAGCCCGGTGTTTATGAAATGATCACCGATGAAAAATATCAAAACGATCTTAAAAAATCACCGGCATATGCAAGAAATATGAAAGGCTTTGATATTGCTTTAAAGAATCTGAAAAAGTTACATGATGCCGGTGTACTGGTCGCGCTGGGAACGGATAGCGGAGCTATGCCCTTGCGCGCGCAGGGGTTCAGCGAACATTTGGAGCTCGAACTAATGGTACAGGCTGGGCTTTCTCCCCTCCAGGCGATCACGGCTGCTACCGGTAATGCGGCAAAGGCGATGAAGATAGATGGTGCGTTCGGAACGATTGAAAAAGGAAAGATCGCCGATCTGCTGATCATTGATGGTGATCCTTTGAAAGATATCCGTCAGACGCGTAAGATCTTTGCTGTTTATAAAGCAGGCAAAGAAGTAAGCAAAGGACCGTTGAATAAATAGGAAAAACTTCTTCGGGTAAAACAGGAGATCATGAAAAGAAGAATATTCATCAAAACAAGCGCACAAGGTTTTTCGGCTTTGTTACTGCTTGATAAAATATTTGTCATGCCGGCAGTTGCACCTGAAACATATTATTTCAAAGATGATGGCACGATCCCAAACAGTCGCTATCCGTTACTGGTATACCAGCAGGTGTTTTCTCAACGGGGAGACAAGGGCGGCGACTGGCTGGAAGAACGCTTTGCTGTCAATGGCTGGACCAATACCTGGCGCTGGGGTGTATATCCCTTTCATCACTACCACAGCAATACGCATGAGGTACTGGGTTGTTTCAGTGGCGAAGCGCTCCTGCATATGGGAGGTGAGAAAGGAGAGAAGCTGACAGTTAAAGCCGGCGATATTATTGTCATACCTGCTGGTGTTGGGCACAAATGCATTTCACACAGTGATGACTTTACCGTGCTCGGTGCTTATCCTGATGGACTTGATCCAGACCTGATGACAGGCGGGAAGCACGAACGCCCGGATGCGGATAAAAATATTGCAGCAATACTTAAACCTTCCGCTGATCCTTTTTCCGGTAAGCAGGAAGGATTGATCAAACTATGGAAGAAAGAATAAACGCTTATCAACTATGGAACGAAGAACATTTTTAACACAAACCATGCTGGCGTCTGCAGGAATGGCTTTTGGGCCAAATCTTTTATCTGCAACATCAGTAAATGAAACCAGTAATACTATGACAGCATTTGAGAACACCGGCAGCTTCAAACGATTTCGTCCGAAGAACAAACCAGGTTTTGGCGGCGTGGCTTTGGGAAACGGTTTCCAGGCAAACCCGGATATCGAGTGTTTACAGTCGATGGACGCAGCCTGGAATGCCGGCATCCGTTATTATGATACATCTCCCTGGTATGGCCTTGGAATGAGTGAGCGCCGCATGGGACTTTTTCTTAAAGATAAACCGCGTAACGAATTCACGCTTTCCACAAAGATCGGTAGGCTATTGGAGCCGCAGGAGAATTTCAGGCCCGGCGAATTGTTATGGAAAGGAAAAATGAATTTCGGATATAAATACGATTATTCAGCAGCAGGTGCACGGAGAAGTGTGGAAGCAAGTCTGCAACGTCTTGGCTTATCATCTATAGACATCGTTTTTATCCATGATCTTTCACCGGATAATGGTGATATGAAAGAGAACTGGGTCAAATATTTTGATGAAGCGGCCAAAGGAGCGATGCCTGAACTGATGAAGATGAGGGAAGAAGGATTGATCAAAGCCTGGGGTTTCGGCGTAAATACAATTGAGCCTATCCTTAAAGCAATGGAAGTTTCTGATCCTGATATTTTTCTTTCAGCTTGCCAGTATTCATTGATCAAACATGAAGATGATCTTAATAAAGTATTTCCGAAAGCAGCTGAAAAGGACATTTCAATAGTTGTGGGGGCTCCATTATGCGCAGGTTTTTTATCCGGGAAGGATCGTTATCTATATGACGGAAAGTTTCCTGAAGGTGTTAAGGAAAAACTGGCTGCGTTGAAGAAAGTTGCAGCGCGTCATGGTGTTGATCTTCGTACCGCTGCTTTGCAGTTCGCTGCTGCACCTGATGTGGTGTCTGCCGTTATTCCCGGGGCACATACCGTACAGCAGGCAACGGAGAATGCGGCATCGTTTAAAACAAAGATCCCGGCGGACTTTTGGAGTGAACTCAAAAAAGAAAAACTGATCGCGGCTAATGCACCCGTGCCGAAATAGCAGGTTCTGTACGAACTATAAAGAGCAGTATTCACAGCCGCACCGGCTGTTCCCTGAATTGCTGCTACGGATTTGCAGAACTGTTCCGCAATGCTTCCCTTCGTTATTTGCAAGCTGGTGAACAGTCCATCTTTATCCGTTAAAACGGAAGGGATGGACAAAAACATTCGGAAAGATTGTCGCCTTCTTACATATCAAACTGCTGACTAAACTGGTTTCCGCTGAACGGTAGTCAGCGTAAAAAAGGGCTGTCTCATATGAGACAGCCCTTTT
>JBEVKW010000385.1:0-15101 GCA_040509495.1 Chitinophagaceae bacterium
TTTCTCCTGGCTGTTTTCGCCGCGCCAGCAGTGTACCGTTGCGTCCGCCGCGTTCCTACTACGCCGGGCCGGTAACAAAAAACGTCCCTGCAGCCAGGGACGTTTCAATTTATTAATACCAGATACCGGTTACAACTTCATCAGATCTTTGATCGTCACATGAAGTGCCGCGCTTACCGGCCATACCGGCTGGCGGAATGTATTTGCGCATAATCCCATTTCAGAAAGATACGCTTTCACGCCGCTCGGGCTGCCTTCTGCAAACATCGAATTGATGATATCGACATATTTGTAATGTAGTTCACGGGCGTCAGCAAAGTTATCTGCCAGACATAACCGCACCATCTCGGAAAAATCTTTGGGATAAGCATTCGCCACTACAGACGTAACGCCATTCGCACCGAGTGCGATCATTGGAAGGGTCAGTGCGTCATCACCACTGATCACCATAAAATCAGCTGGTTTGAATTTGATGATCTGCATGATCTGATCAAGGTTTCCACTCGCTTCTTTTGTAGCGAAGATGTTCTTGCATTCGCGGGCAATGCGAAGCTGGGTTGCAGCAGTCATGTTCTGACCGGTACGGCCAGGCACATTGTACATCATCAGCGGCAACGGCGTTTTTTCATTCAGCGCTTTATAATGCTGGAATAAACCTTCCTGGTTGGGCTTGTTGTAATAAGGTGCTACAGAAAGAATGGCGTCATAGCCAGTCAGATCGAATTTTGCAAACCCTTCGATCACTTCTTTGGTATCATACCCGCCGATACCAGCTACGAGTGGCAGCCGGCCATTCACCGTTTGCGATACAAATGTGAACACCTGTTGCTTCTCTTCGCCGTGTACGGTGGCGCTTTCACCAGTGGTTCCCAGAACGACAAGGTATTCCACCTTACCGGCGATCCAGAATTCGATCAGCTTCTTATAGCTGTCCCAGTCTATAGATCCGTCGGCTAAAAATGGCGTTACGATGGCGATACCGGTACCGGTGAATTTGCTTTGAAGAGACATTAGAAAGTCAAAATTAAAAAGTAAAAATTAAAAAATATTAGAGCAGGCAAAAGCAAACAAAGTAAAAATTCAAAAGTAAAAAGTAAAAAAACCTCGCTTAATCAGCGTTCATCGTCCATAACCAAGATCCGATCTTTTACTTTTTAATTTTTACTTAAACCTCATCCCAGAAGCCCATCTTGCTGAACTTCTCGATGCGTTCGTTGATTCGCTGTTCGGGGGTTTTTTGTTTTTGTTCCTGGAGAATGGGGATCAGGAAATCTTTTAGTTTCTGAGCAGCTTCATCATAATCCCAGTGAGCGCCACCAACGGGCTCGGGGATGATGCCGTCGATAAGGCCGAAGCCAAGCATCTTATCGGCAGTAAGACGAAGTTGTTCTGCCGCAATTTCTTTTTTGTCCCAGGATCTCCAGAGGATGGAAGAGCAGCTTTCCGGGCTGATAACGGTGTACCAGGTATTCTCCATCATGAACACCTTATCGCCTACACCAATCCCCATTGCACCGCCGCTTGCTCCTTCGCCGATGATCACGCAGATCACGGGAACTTTCAGGCGGATCATTTCGTAGATGTTGCGGGCAATTGCTTCCCCCTGTCCTCTTTCTTCGGCTTCAAGGCCTGGGAAAGCACCGGGAGTATCAATCAATGTAATGATAGGTTTATTGAATTTTTCAGCAAGACGCATAAGGCGCAGCGCTTTGCGGTAACCTTCAGGATTGGCCATACCGAAATTACGGAGCTGGCGCATCTTGGTGTTGATACCTTTTTGCTGACCGATGATCATCACTGTCTCACCATTCAATGAGGCGAAACCGCCCACCATGGCTTTATCATCCTTCACATTGCGATCACCATACAGCTCGATAAAGTTCTCTGTCATCTTGGTGATATACTTCAATGTGTATGGCCTGTCCGGGTGACGGCTCAGCTGAACACGTTGCCAGCTGGTGAGATCCTTAGTGATATCCTTTCTCTTCTCGATGATATTTTGTTCCAGGCGCTGGATCATATCGCTCATGTCGATATTGGTCTTTTCCTGGCGATTCTTCGTGTTCTCAATCTCGTCAATCAGATCCTTCACCGGTTTCTCAAAGTCCAAAAACTGTCTATTGGCGTTAGATGGCATAGTTTATTGTAAAATGAGCGGCTAAATTAAGGGAAATACGCGAATGGGGCGCGAATGGCCGCGAATTAGCGCGAATCGCGGATCGCGAAAGATGCACGAATGGCCGCGAATGAGCGCGAATCGCAATTGACTCGAGGTAACATTCATTAATTCAGGGAGTTGTCAGGCACAGCGTTCATCTTGGGCGGAGTTTCAGGATAAGCGAGTTTGATAATGCAATAAGTAACGGCTGTGCCGAGAACGAGTGCGGTGAGGAGGATTTTTTTGTTCATGATGTTTATTTTGGAAAATAAAAACAATGAACGTGCCATCCTTGGGGAAGTCAAAAGTCAAAAGTAAAAAGTAAAAAATGATTCCCGGAAGAAGGAAGTTCCCCTCCTCTCACGAGCTATTTTTACTTTTTACTTTTGACTTTTGACTTTTTACTTTATCCTTTCTATTTCTTCGGCTTCGCCGCTTCCATGATTTTCGCGTCAACAGGTTTGAGTTTTTTGAGTTCGGTGTTGAACTTAGACTGATCCTGCTGGATCTCTGTCATCTTTGCAATCTTCGCCTTCAAAGCCGCCGCTGCTTTTGCCTTTTTCTTTGCTGCTTCGATTGCACGCTCTTTCAGGTCTTCTTTAAAGTCTTTATGGAACAGGTCGATAGACGCATCCAGCTGGTTTGCCAGGGCATCGCGGTAGATCTCGCGGAAACCCGTTGCATTGGGGTGAGCAGTTCCGTTGAAGTCGCCCTGGGAAAGTACAGACTGTCTCAATGTATTGAAATAACCTTCGCAGTTACAGATCCCTTTGCGGATGCTTTTTGATGCGATATCAACCAGTGCCCAGTTGTGGCGTTGGGCAGCTTCTGCAATTTTTTGGTTGAGCTTTGCGAAGATCTCATCATGCACAAACTTCCAGTCTGTTTGTGAGATCTGGTTTTCGAACATCGTCCAGCAATCGGTAAGGTTTGCCACGCGGGCAAGATCATCTTTACAAAAGTTTGCATCGTAGCCGCCATTGGGGAGCGGATTACCGGTCATGGCGTTCGGATAGTTGAACCAAACAACGCGTCCGGGATTAACGGTTGATTCGGCTGCATCCATGAACAGATCGAAAGTTTCAGGAAGCTGATCCAACTGACGTCTTACGGTATTTTTCAATTCTGCATTATCTTTTACATCACGGAAGAAAGAGAAGAGACCGTCAGTAACAACCATGGCAAAACCAACATCATTACCGCCGCCATCGGCAAGCATGATATCAAGACCATCATAGTTCTTACGCTTCAACCAGTTCTCTACCTGCTCTAATTGCTTTTCGTTTTTGATGGCAGGTTTACCCGGCTCTACCAATTGATCCTGGAGGAAGAAATCTTTAACGGTTGCGCCGCTGCTGGTCACGTTGAGATGATCGATCTCGAGATCTTTACGGTCATTCTTCAGTTTTTTGATAGCGAGTTCACCACCGCTATGATAAGAACGGTGTGCTTTTTCATTCATCCATGCATCGCCTTTAGCGCCCTCCCCGGCTGCATAGGAATCGCCGAGATAAGCGATGGTGAGCAGTCGTGGTACTACGAAACTTTTCACTTCACTGTTGAGCGTCATTTCGCCGGATGCTCCTGCAGGCGTGTGCGTTCTTGCCCAGGCAAAGAAAACTTTTGTACCGGGTGAGAATACTTTTCCGCGTGAATTGGCTGCTTTATTTCCATGAGGAAAGATCACCGAAGCAACGGCTTTGGAACCTGATGCTGTTTTTTTATCAGCAGGGGTTTCGAAGAATTTAGCAGGATTTTTTTTGTTCAGGATGAACGCATTTACGACTTCGATAGAATCGGTGCCATAGACCACGCTGATCTTTGCGTTGTTTATATTGATGCCGTTCAGCTCAACGGAAACGGAGGCTTCACGCTGACCGGGAGCAAATGGTTGTTTGAAACTGGTAAAGGGGGTTTGTGCTGAAACAGCAGTGCTCAGCACTGATAAAGTTGCGAGCGACAGAACAGGGATAAAATATTTCATGTTATGGTTTGTTTGAGGGGATAAAAGTATTTTTTAGACCCTCACAGAGCTATACCGACATAGTATGAAAAAGTGGGAGAGAAAATACCGGGAATTAGGTAGAGGTGGGTTGAGTTGGAAGACAATTGTTAGGTTCTTTCGCCGGTCGTTTGATTGGGATGCGGCATTAGCTCACGATTGAAATCCAATGTCGTTTAGCTGAGTCTAAGGAACACGGCGGAGCGCAACGATACGCGGCGAACGCGGCGAAACAGCCATGGAACGTCTTGTATTTTCGCCGCGCTCTCCGCGTATCGCCGCGTCCGTCGCGTTCCTTCGGGGCTGCTAACTAAACGACATTGGATTGAAATCGTGGGCTGTGCATCATTTTACTCGCCTAAAAACCACGAACAACTGTTGGTGTATGAAATTATTAACGGCTAAATTTGCGATTTCCAGATATCTTTACTACCTTAAAATTGCCTCAGGCCCGTTCAGGGCCGTTTTTTATAGTTCTTGATAATAGCCTCAGCCTCTAATTTATTGATGATGTCAGTGGTGGGATAACCGCGCTGACGAGTAGTATTTGCATCTTTTAATTAACGATTATTAAAACGCATCTATGAAACTATCAGAATTTATCAGGTTAAGTGAGCCGGAAAAACGGTGTCTGGTCCTTGAGCAGGGCGTAGCAGTGGCGAAACGACAAACGGAACGGCAAATGGTATTTTTGTTCCAGCTTGGGGAATATTATGTTGAGACTTACTGCAGCCTGGAGACAAAGGAGATACAGGAATACCGGGCTATCTACAAAACGGATCATTTAATGAGTTACCTGGAAGACATTTCGATCGATGCCTTACTGAGCAAGGGATCTTCCTGAATTACATTGACAATACTGTTATTGGCGTAGAGGGTGATGAAAAGTTCGACCTTTTTGCTCTCTGTTTAATGTGGAAACCGGCATACAGGTATGGCCGATGAAATTGTTGTTGAAGAAAATTGATTTTTCAATGGTCAGGCATACCGTAGATGAATGGCATGTCTGACCATTGAATTGCTTAGTTCTTAAAGATCTCGATCCTCAGATCGAAATAGCCGGTATTGTTCTGATACTGGCGATCATTTACGCCGATCAGCAGCGTGCCTGCGGCAGGCGCTTTCCATCCGGTAAATCCTGGGCCAACCAGCTGAAAGGGACTGTCATTGAACTGCATGATCACAGCGCCATGATTTAGTTGCGGGTCAAACGAAAAGCTGCGCAACAGTTGATCATTCGTTCCATAGGTGTTAACGATTCCAGCAATCGTTCCCAGGCCGATTGAACCACCTGCCGTTACATTGATCATTTGGCCGGCCAATATATCCGGTATTTTCACGCCGGACATTATGATGCCACCCAGTACTTGTGAAACACTGTCATTTTTTATCTCCTGAATATCGTTGATAATCTCCTGTTTCTGGCTCATCGAATGTCTTAACAGCTCACCGAGTCCGCTAAGCATATAATCCATAGGCTGATCATCAATATATCCCTCCCTTACGATATTGCCATATTGATTGCGCACAACCTCATAGGTACTCGGCTCATAGTTCAGGGCTCCCTGTAACAGGATGAGAAACGGGTTTTCCCTGATGGCTTCGTTGCCTTTTGATCCCTGGCCTACGCCACGGCTTTTAGCCTGGTTCAGCCAGTACCTGGATTTGGTAGCATTCTTTTCCACACCTTCTCCTACACCATAAAAATTGCCTGTGAGATGCATTGCCTGGGGATGCCCCTGTATTGCTGCTTTTTCAATCCATACGGATGCTGTTTTTTTATCGGCTGGTGAAGCATTGTAGTGAAGAAGTCCAAGCACAAACATTGCTTCCCGATCGCCCTGATCTCCTGCCTGAGTGAGTAGCTGAATAGCTTCTTTTCTTCGAAGATCGTTCGCGCCCTCTTTCATCAGCAGACTGGCATAAAAAACCATGGCAGTGGTATTCTTTAATGCTGCCGCTTTTTTTGCCATCAGGAGAGCTTCGGGCTTATTCTGACGAACCGATTTGCCTGCGTAGGTCAGCTCAGCCAGTTGAATCATAGCATCCACATTACCGGTTGCTGAAAGGCTTTTGTACATCGCAACAGCCGAATCTGCCATGCCTGCTTGGATCATTGAACGTTCATTCAACATAGCCAGGCTGAAACCTGCACGTTTAAACCCCTCGCGGTAAAGATCAGCAAGTAAGGTTCTTGACGTGGCAGTATCTTTTCCCGCGGCAGCTCTCAATGCAAAATCATAAGCTGCCGGTTTATAATGATTGGTCGCCGCCGTTTTTAAAAAATAATCGGCATTGATCTGCTGTTGCCCCGGGTTCAGCTTCATTGAATAAGCATAGGCAATAAGGTACATCGCTTCGAGGTCACCCGTTTTTGCAAGGGGAAGTAAGACATTGAATACCTCAGCCTTTCGTGCCCGGTGCATAGCGAGCTCTTCATTTTTCGGATAGCTGTAGAGACCTGCGTAAGTGAAGAATGATTGCCACATGATCGCTTTCCTATCTCCGCTTTTTGCAAGCTGGTCTAACTTCTGGCGGCCCCGCGGCTCATCAAAAGTTGGTGTGCCGAATAAAAGATCGAGTGCGACCGTCCTTGGGTCTGCTTTATCAGGTAGTGTAAAATTTACATTAGCAAACATGCTTTGCGAACGAATGGAAGTGCTGGCGTGCGAAACTATTGCACCAATGCGTCCGAGGTCGGAAACAAAAACAACAGAATCCGGGGGAACTTCGAGGGAAGTCCTCGTTTGCCGGGAGACTTCAACGGAACCTCCTTTCGGAATGTTGAAAGATTCAGCTATCCCTCCCTGGTATTCCTCACCCTGGTGAATAAATTTGATCAGCGGAGCAAACTCTCCGTAAATGTTTATACCGCAAAAGATCCCTTTTAGTGCATAACTGGAATTATTGATAACACGATAAGAAAAAGTTCCCGTCTGGTTGGAACGGATCTCCCTGCTACCATCTGCTCCTACGAATTTTATATCAGTAATCTTTACACCCGCAGCCAGATTATCCCGTACTTTGATCACTTTTTCGTTTTCTGAATTCGAGATGGTATTCTGGGTACGCTTCAGCTTTATGTCCAGTTTACCACAATCGTTACTTACTCCCGTCAAAAACTCACCTTCTGCTGTTTGCGAGTAAGTCAATTTGAATTGTTTAAGGCACCAGACTTTTTCATCTCCGTCGAGATATACAGCTTCGGTGTAATACAAGGAATTGGTAGCGGTGTCCTTCAACCGTTGCGACATGTGAAAGAACAGTTCTGCTTTTGGTTTGCCTTTAATGCCCTTGGCAATTTTTCCAAAGAGGCGATCGCCGGGAGTGATGTAGGGTGTGTTATCTTTTATGTGTGCCACAATATCGGTAGTGCCCGCAAACGTGAGTAAATATGTATCGGCCCATTTGGTTTTACCGGTGAATGCGACGTTCATTTTTATGGCGAAGCGATCTTCCCCGCGTTTGGACTCTCCTTCCCAAAGACCTTCAAATTTATTTTCCTGGGCAAGTAAGACGATGGGTGAGAAGCATGACAGAAAGAGTGCAGTGGCAAGCATCTTCATAAGCTGTAGTTTTGTTGGTGGTAGCTACTGAAGGTATGCAAGGAGGGATCGATGTTCCAAATAGTCTTATGAACACCTCATTACGGTCATGGGAGGAAGGCGAAAGAGTATCGCAAAGAGCGCGAAGGAACGCTAAGGACGCTAAGGTTTACTTTGCGTCCATTGCGGCTCTTAGCGCTCTTTGCGATACTTAATAGGCAATACGAGGTCTATTTCGATTTATCAGGAAACGCCGGGATCTTCGGAACGCCCGTTCTCTCTCCTTTCGCTAATTTCTCCAACAATACTTTAACGCCTTCGGCCAGTTGTGTATCGATGCCTTTGTATTCATTATATGGATCGTTCACTACTTCGATATCCGGGCTCACCCCAACTCCTTCAATAATGAACGAAGAACCATCTGGTGCAAAGTGTGCAAACTCCGGCTTACGCATATCACCACCATCAATGAATGGCAGCGTTCCGCTGATCCCTACTACCCCACCCCATGTACGCTGACCGATCAATGGACCGATACCATAGTGTTTGAACTGCCATGGGAAGAGATCACCATCAGAAGCAGAGTACTGATCGATCAGGCAAACCTTCGGTCCGATATGCGCGTCAGGTTTGATCGAAGCCGTTTTACCATTGCGCAGCATCGTGCCCAATCCTGGTTGACGCAATAAGCGCTCTATGATCATAGGAGACACGTTTCCTCCGCCATTACCACGATCATCAATGATCAATGCTTCCTTATCCAATTGCGGATAGAAATAACGCGCGAACTGGTTCAATCCCTCCACACCCATATCAGGAATATGTACATAACCGATCTTACCACCACTCGCTGCCGTTACTTTAGCAATATTCTGCTGCACCCATTCATGATAGTACAGCGATGATTCATCCGCAATTGGTTTTACGAGCAATTTCTTTACTCCTGTTGTGGATGGAGAACTGCTTACTTCGATCTCTACGAGTTGACCCGCTTTACCAACCAGCAGTTCATAAATATTGCCGGCAGATTTCACGGATGTGCCATTGATCGAGATGATATAGCTTCCTGCTTTGATGTTACCATCTGCCACGCGCAATGGAGACACCAGCGTTTTATTCCAGCTTTCGCCGGAGAGAATGCTGTCGATACGATAGTACCCGCTTTTATCGCGACTGAATCTTGCGCCCAGCAGACCGAGTGCAATGCGATTGATAGAAGGTCTGTCGCCACTGTTCACGTACGCGTGACCGATATTCAGTTCACCTATTAGTTCACCAATGAGATAGGTTAGATCATCCCGGTGATTTACAAACGGGAGCAACGGTGCGTATTTATCATGCATGGCTTTCCAGTTAACGCCGTGCATGTTCGGATCATAGAAATAATCGCGCATCTGGCGCCAGCTTTCATCATAGATCTGTTTCCATTCTGCTTTGGGATCGATGGTCATCTGCAATCCGGCGAGATCGATCTTATTTGCTGGAGTGATCTTCGATTTGCTGAGTGCCTCAATAAAGAAATCATTTCCTGAGCGGAAGAGGATCTTCTTTGCATCGGGCGTTACGCTATAACCACCGAAGCTGCCGATCTCCGTTTCTTTCTGATCAGTAAGACTGAAGAACTTAAAGCCACGCCCACTGCGGCCGGCGGTTGAATAATACACACCATCGTCTACGGGAACAAAACCGCCGTATGATCCGGGTGATACAGGAAGACTTTCGATCCGGTCGGCGAGTCCTTCTTCTTCTACAACGACCGTTATTCCTTTAGACGCAGTTGGAGCAGCGGCAGGTTTTTCAGCACCTGCTTTCTTTGCCGTGGTAGCGGTATCTGTGTCTGCTTTGACAGATACTTCATCGCTTTTATCAGCGAAGGGAGATTTAGTTGCTGCGCTTAATCTTGCGAAGTATGGACGCGCCATATCGGTGTAGACGTGATTCCATTCTGTATTGCTGTAGGTTGGATTGAAATCACGCTGTGATACGAAGTATAAATATTTCCCGTCAGGGCTGAATTGTGGTGAGCTGCTATTGTACCATGTATCGGTGACAGTGATCGTTTTCTTTGAATCGATATTATACAGTTTGATGACGGAGAATTCGCGCGCTTTTCCCGGAGCGGTGTAAGCGATCCATTTGCTGTCTGGCCCGAATGTGTAGGAATTAAGCGTGCTGTTATCGGAATGCACCACGACTGTTTTGTTGCCCGAGGCCACATCAACGAGATAGAGATCCTGGCCGCGATCACCGAAGAGAAGGTGTTTACTGTCGGGGCTCCATACCGGATAGAATTTATAAGAACCGCCGCCTTTGGTCAATTGTCTGGCAGGTTGAAGACCGTCCTGTTGCTGGATGAACAGTTCATCTTCGCCGGTGCGATCAGAGATATAGCTGATCCATTTCCCATCGGGGCTCCAGGCAACGTTGCGGTCGTGCGCATTGCTGGATTGTGTGAGGTTGCGCGTTACGCCTGTCTTCCCCGGAACGGTGAAAACATCGCCGCGAGCACTGAGCACCGCGCGTTTGCCGTCGGGAGACAGACTGGTGCTGTAAATAAAGTCAGCCGCATTTACCTGTTTGGATCGGCCGGAGGCAAGATCTTCCGCGATGGTGATGCTTACCTTGTTTGTTTGATTGTTGCTGAGATCAAGCTTGTAGATATAACCACCGTTCTCGAATACGATCGCGTTCTCACCAAGTGAAGGGAACTTCACATCGAACTGGTTGAACGTGGTTAGTTTTTGCGTCTGCTTTGTTTTGGTATCGTATACAAAGATGTTGGCGATCTTATCGCGTTCGCTGACGAAGTAGATCTTATCGCCGTGGTACATCGGGTAGATATCCTGTGAGGGATTGTTGGTGATGTTCTCTGCCTTTCCGGTTTTAGGATCAACGACCCAGATATCATCGGCCATGCCGCCTTTGTAATTCTTCCAGGTGCGGAACTCTCGGAAGACGCGGTTCATCGCGAGCTTTGATCCATCAGCATTGTAGGAAGCCCATGATGCGACGGAGAATGGAAGTTCCTGGCTGAGATCGCCATTGAGCGGCGCGAGATATAGTTTTCCTTTGAAGGCGTTGAACGATGTGCCACGGGAACGGTAGATGACGTGTTTGTCATCAGGCGTCCATCCCATGACGATATTGTTGGGGCCCATGCGGTCGGCAACGTCATCGCGGTTGAGTGTGGGTGTGTAGGTAATGCGTTTCGGTTCGCCGCCGGTAGATGGAATGACGAAGACTTCGGTGTTGCCATCGTATTGCGCGGTGAAAGCGATTGATTTGCCGTCGCGGGAGAAACGGGCGAACATTTCATAGCCGGGATGGCTGGTGATGCGGCGGGCAGTGCCGCCTGTAGTGGGGACGATGTAGAGATCACCGGCGTAGGTGAAAGCGATCTGGTTATTGCTGATAGCGGGAAAACGTAGAAGGCGGGTTTCGGATTGGGCGTGTGTTTGGTGTATCAGAATGAATAAGCAAAGGAATGCTGTGAGCTTTTTCATGGAATGATGATTGGTTTGAGGTTGAGAGAAGGGTTGAAGGTAGGGATTTTGGGGGATTGGAACGGACCTCTCTGAGGGATTTGACCTTTGATTAGAGTGGCGTAGAAGGCTCGCGGCGGACGCGGCGATACGCGGCGGACGCGGCGAATGCAGTATCTTCAAGGCTGTTTTCGCCGCGGTCGTTGCGGTGCGCCGCGCCCGCCGCGATCCTTCTACGCCGATCATTTCCAAAGGCTATTGGAAAAACCGAGACTGCAAAGGCCTTTTCGGAATGCTGATACGCGACAACTGCGCTTACTATACGCGAGAACCCATTCTACCATACGCGAGAACCCCGTCGATATACAGAAGATATGATACAGACAGAAGGCTTAACGATGACTTAAACAGCAGGTCATAAGGCTTGAAAGATTCCCCAACCTAAAGTATTTCCCGCTTCACCAAGCGACAAAAACTGCCAAATGCGCCAAATGCGCAGAAAGCGCCAGTTCATTTGGAGAACCATTATCCCTCATCGTAAACTTGTAAGGTGATTGATTAATGACCGGGGTTACCTATCAGCGATTCCGGTATAAAGCAATCCCAAAAATATTTTTGGTGAGCGCTGTAAGTTTTTGACTTTTTTCAAGACTAACATATACTGAGCAATGGCTGTGCCCGGTGACCGGATCAGCACGCTGTTTATAATTCATTCAATTTAAAAACCTTAACTATGGCAATTTCAAAAGGACATCTAAAATTTACAGGTCGCATAGGCGAACTTGTGTATTACTACGTAGGCAATGAGATCTACGTGCGAACCGTTTTTGCGGGACAGCGGAAGCGGGTGATGAAAGACAAACGATATGAGTTGTTCCGATTATATGGAACTTTTTTTAGTCAGTCGTCGAAGATTGGTTCGTTTGTGTATAAGGCATTGGGGTTGAAGAAGAATCAGAAGATGTATAATCGATTGGTAGGTGAAGCGCAGAAGTTTTTCAGACATACAGGGATGAGTGGGCAGGAAGTGTTGGAGGTAATGGTGGAGAAGTGGGTAAATGGGTTGGAGGTGGAAGTGCCTGCAACGAATGAGGACGGAGGAAGGATCTATCAGTTATGGGCTAAGAGGAAGAAAGCGGAGAAAGAGAGGGCAGGGAAAGCTGGAAAGGTAAAAGTTTCCCGTAATCACAGTGCTGAGGAAGCTGGTGTGAATGAAGAGAAAGTGGAAGTGAAAACAGTTGCGAGAGAAGAAGTTGTGACGGGAGAAGTTATGGGTGCAAAAGAGCAGCGGACACAGGTGGTGGAGAAACGGTTGAGGATTACCAGGGCGGAGGTGAAGATTCGGTGGAAAGAAAGGAATGGGTTAAGTATCAAAAAAGGGAATGGATTGAGAGCGCATGTAAGCGACCTGCTGGAAGAGGCTATAGAATGAGAAAATTTTCTATAGGTGATGAAGAGTGCGTTGAGTGAAGGATGCAAAAGGCAATGGTAAACTGGCCTGATTGGGCTGAAATTGGATTGCTGGGATGGGGCGACCCTAATTTTGTTACAGGATTTAGGAAAATCTACCCTGATTCTGTTACAAAGAGGGGGAAAGGCAGGCAAACTTCATTGCGACTTTAGTCGCATGCTATTTTCTTTGGGTTAGACCCGAAGATCGTTATCTTCAAATTATCTGATGAAATAACAAGGATAATATTATGGAAATACTATTGAAAGAAGAGGACAGCAAAGGTTTTGCTATTGCGCAGGAAGATGGGAAACGTGCGGGAATGATGAGCTATTCTATTGCCGGGCCGAAGTTGATCATTATAGATCATACGGATGTTGATCCGGGGTTCCAGGGTAAGGATGTTGGAAAGAAGATGTTGTATAAGATTGTGGAGATGGCGAGGGAGAAGAAGATAAGGGTGATACCGTTGTGTCCGTATGCGGCGGCGATGTTTAAGAAGGTGGAGGAGATCAGGGATGTGTTGGAGTGAATCCTCCAGCCGCGTCGATCTGAGGAAATGCAATTGTGCAGGTGCCGCCTGCACAAATAGAAGCGTATGTGTTTATCGACGAGCAACTGATTTGCATTCAAGCAAATATAATTGTGCAAGTGGTGCTTGGTCAATTGACCTATTAGTCATTTTCGTTTATTTCGTTCATGCCGTTATTTCGTTTATTTCGTTTACGTATATTTGAATAGTAAAAGAAAGTATATGGAAACGCTATTAAAGAAAACGACGAAAGAAGAGCAAAAGATTGCGCAATCTTCCATAGCGGAGTTCAGGAAAACTTCAACCAAAGCGATAAAGGGGAGCAGCAAATCTGTGGGAGTAAAATTCCGGGAGAATGATGATTTTATAAAAATACCAAAGGAAGCGGTCCACCTTCTGTTGATCATTGTGAGCAATATGGCAGAAGGAAGATCTTTCACATTGGTTCCAACGGATACGGTGCTTGGAACGCAGGAAGCAGCCGATATGTTGAATATATCAAGGCCGCATCTGGTGAAGTTGCTGGAAGAAGGAAAAATCCCTTTTACAAAAGCGGGATCGCATAGAAGGATTGCATTGAAACATGTGATTGCGTTTGGGGTGAAGATGAAAGAGAAGAGGAATGAGCAGTTGGATTTTCTTAGCAAACAAGCCCAGGATCTGGATATGGGGTATTAATTTTTTTCCTTGCAAGTTGCAGCACTTCTTGACGCTAATGTATTGTATCCCGCACCTGTGCGGGATTTCCTATTGCGGGTGGCCAATACAGGATTGTACAGGCCGCACTGGACAGATTTGATCCAGGAAGAATGGATAAGAAATCTTTTGGCCAACAGGCCGGATTTAAAGCGGAAAGATCTTGAACGGACTAAGAAAGCAATGAATGATGCCTTCCCAGGTGCCGATATTATTGATTTCGAAGAAATCATAGAAACGCTTGAATTGCCGGATGTAAATGACAAACACGTGCTGGCAGCGGCAATCAAAGGTCAGTGCAATATCATCGTGACGAATAATAAAAAAGATTTTCCTGCTAAGTATGTTAGAGAGTTTAGAATAGCGGTGAGAACACCTGATAATCTGATTTGCGATTTTATTGAGGAAAATAAAATAAGGGTTGAACTGGCATTGTATGAACAAGTCCAAAGCCTTAGAAATCCACCCCAGTTGATGGAGCAACTGTTGCGAACATTAGAGAATTGTGGTTTGAGAGAAAGTGTCGGCAAGTTGAGGTGAAAACGAGTAAATGAGCGGGGTGTCCTTATTCTACTGCGTCTCTTGTCAAAAAATAGACAGTTGTGTGTTAACGGCAGATCAACAAATCTGCCATTGAGCACGAGCCATTTGCAATTCGCTACGCAGCGTGTAGCGAATTAGCTTTCGTGGTACTTACTTGCAAAACCAGCGTTTTATGATTGGAAACTGACGGAGATAATTTTCCAGCATGCAATCACAGTAATTCCCCAAAGAAGAAAAAATCATACGCCCGGAACCACAACCCAGGCTTGAAACACAAGCAAAATAGAAGTTTACCCTAATTTTATTACAAGATTTCCTGAAAACTATCTTAATTCTGTTACATAGACTTGATAAGTGCTGAATATCGGAGTGCGATTAAAGTCAAATAGTTAGAGTCGACTGATGCAAATCCCGAAGCCTTTATAATAAGCTACGCAATGTGTAGCTTATTATTGGAAGCTCAATTACGAAATTATCAGATTCGCCATTCTATTTCGTGGCGTCAACAAAATACTCCCTCGTCTCTTCGTCTGTAAAATAAACCTAACAGCCCTTCATACCTCTCGTCATTAACGTTCTATAAGTGTTTGTGATGATAGCCCTCATGGTCGCGTTTTTGTGTTGAGGTTTTTTTTGCAAAAAAATTTTTATAACCAAAAACAAAAAAAAAAATTAGCCCCGTCATTTTTTTAA
>JBEVKW010000386.1:0-7108 GCA_040509495.1 Chitinophagaceae bacterium
TTTAAAGTAAAAATTCAAAAGTAAAAAGTAAAAATATGAGGCGCTAAAAACAGAACATTGTCATGGCATCGTACAGGATATTTTTACTTTTTACTTTTGAATTTTGACTTACTTTGCCTCATGTCTATCGAACAACTCTACCAACTCTACCAGCAACACCCGTCGGTTCAAACAGATACCCGGAAACTGAGATCCGGTGATATCTTTTTTGCACTCAAAGGCGAAAACTTCAATGGCAATGCCTTCGCCGCGAAAGCCCTGGAAGCCGGCGCAGCATATGCAGTGATTGATGAAAAAGAGTTTGAGATCGAAGGAAGAACTGTACTGGTACCGGATGTATTGACGGCATTGCAACAACTGGCTAAATACCATCGCGAACAGTTCAACAATCTGCCGGATGGCCGACGCGTCCCATTCATTGCCATCACAGGCAGTAATGGAAAAACAACAACGAAAGAACTGATACATGCAGTGCTTTCCTCCACCTACAAAACCTATACAACAGAAGGTAATCTCAATAATCATATCGGTATCCCACTGACCATCCTTAAAATAAAAATGGATGCAGAGATCGCTGTCATTGAAATGGGCGCCAATCACCAAAAGGAAATTGCCGGTTATTGCGAATATGCCCAGCCAACACATGGATTGATCAATAACGCAGGAAAAGCGCATCTCGAAGGATTTGGAGGAGTGGAAGGCGTCAGAAAAGGTAAAGGTGAATTGTTTGATTACCTCCGTACACTGGCGCATGGTTTTGCGCTGGTCAACTGGGACTACGATTATCTGCAGGAAATGAGTAAGGGCATCAGTGGTATTATTAAATACGGTACGCATGGAGATGCGCATGTGATCGGAAACATTCATCAAAGCGATCCGTTCCTGCAGGTTTCAATTGAACAGGGGATCAATGAAAAACTGATCACTACACAACTTGTTGGCGACTACAATCTGCCGAATGTTCTTGCGGCTGTGACGGCTGGAAAACTTTTTAACGTACCGGACACCATCATTAAAAAATCAATTGAAGCCTATACGCCTTCCAACAGCCGCTCGCAATTGGTTGAACGAGGATCAAACAGGATCATTCTTGATGCATACAATGCAAACCCAAGCAGCATGCGTCTTGCGATCGAGAACTTCGCAAGATTGCAGGCCGATAATAAAGTGCTGATGCTGGGTGCAATGGCAGAACTGGGTAATGAAAGCCTGCAGGAACATCTATCTATCGTAGATCTTATCGCTCAGCATAAATGGCAGGCAGTGGCATTGGTTGGAGGAGATTTTATGAAAATGCAACATCCATTCCTTCGCTTTGAAACTGCTGAACAGGCACGGCAGTGGTGGCAACAACAACAGTTTGAGCAGACACACTTCCTCATAAAAGGAAGCCGTAGTATGCAAATGGAAAAAATCCTTTCCTGATAAATATCACCTAATGGAGATTATAGGATACTTTGCTGCCGTTCTCATCGGTATATCGCTCGGCATGGTCGGAAGCGGCGGATCAATTCTTACCGTTCCCGTGCTGGTGTATCTGATGTCGGTAGATCCATTACTGGCAACCACCAGTTCACTGTTCATCGTAGGCTCTACCAGCCTGATCGGCGGATTAAGAGCATACGGAAAAAAGCAGGTGAATTTCAAAGCTGTTACCGAGTTCGGGATCCCTTCTATATTCTCGATCTTTATCGCCCGTCATTATATCCTCCCCGAATTGCCTGATCATCTCTTTTCTATCGGGAATATTCCTGTTTACAAACCAATGTTCCTGATGGTCGTGTTCGCAATCCTGATGCTTGCGGCTTCGTTATCCATGATCTTTAACAATAAAAGAGATGCACTCGCTGTATCGTTACAGGACAAAAAATACCAGGCGCTGCCACTGGTGCTTTTAGGCCTTGGTGTTGGAATGATCACCGGTCTGCTTGGTGCCGGCGGCGGATTTCTGATCATCCCCAGCCTGGTGATCTTTCTGCGGCTGCCCATGAAAACCGCCGTGGGAACCTCTCTACTGATCATTGCCATCAATTCATTATTCGGATTTTTATTCAGCCTGAAACAGTTTCAGTATGATTGGACATTGTTGCTCTCATTTACAGTCCTGGCGATCACCGGCCTGTTCATCGGAAGCAGGCTGGCCGAAAAAATTCCCGGCGCTTCCCTTAAAAAAGGCTTTGGCTGGTTTGTATTATTGATGGGCATATATATTATCCTAAAAGAAGTGTTCCGCTTTTAAGCCTTATTGTACAATAATGCTATTTTCCCCTTCCCCTCTTTGAACTGTTAGCTTAACTTTGCGGAAATCGCTTCCTTACGATGCCAGACACTAATTTCAGCCGGGGCTATCTCTCTTCTTCACTTGGATGCCGCTGCCCCAGATGCAGGCAGGGAAAACTATTCAAATATCCAGTCAGCATCAAGCCCGGAAGAAATATGGCGATGAACCCCACCTGTCCGAAATGCGGCCAGCCAACAGAAATTGAAGTTGGCTTTTATTATGGCACCAGTTATGTCAGTTATGCATTAACAGTTGCGATCAGCGTAGCCAGTCTTGTTGCCTGGTGGGTACTGATCGGTCTTTCTGTAAATGATAATCGCTTTTTTTACTGGATGGGGATCAATGCCGCGCTGTTGATCTGCCTTCAACCCTGGCTCATGCGCTTAAGCCGCAGCCTTTGGATCTCCTGGTTTGTGAAATATGACCCGGACTGGAGAACAAACAAACCGGATGACGCGTCCGAAAGGCTAAATGCAGATCATGGTGCGAATTGGTAGTATTGAGTTCTGATCCATCAGCAAGGGCTGTCATGCATCCTACAAGAGATTTCCCCTGCTGTTCCCGGCATTCATTCAGTGATCGAAATTTTCCGTGTCAACATGTTTCAATTACGATTAGCAGGCCCGTTATAAAATGAATTGATCCGGGTATTCATTACATTGATCAAAGAAATCGGCTACTTCGTTATTGCAGAAAATACGGAAAGTCATAAACGCTGCCACGGGATTTTACCAAAGATTTTCCCCGGAAATAATAGAATTGCATATTTAAACGCATTGTTTACAAACCCTTGGCGGCAATGCCCCAATAAGTACACTTCTTTTTTGTTTTAGGTATTGTGATACACGTAGATTCCATATAGTTTAGCAGCGTATTTGTCCTAATCCAATCCTAAGAAAACAAGATGAAGCAATTAATTACTGTTGCATTCAGCCTGTTGATTCTGACCCAGTTCTTGTTTGCGCAGCCCGTAACCTCCGACTGTTCAGGATTCAGTGCAACGTATTCTACGAAAGAATCCCGCTGTGCGAGCACGGGTTCAATCACGATAACTCCTTCTGGTGGTTCTGGTAACTACAGCTATAAGATCCTTGCTCCGGTTTCCCTGCCGATCACCTCTACCTCCACGATCACTGGTCTTGCTCCCGGCACCTATACAGTGCAGGTAAAAGATATGGAGTCCGGTTGTACGCTCGTGAAAGAGAACCTTGTCGTATCCGGATCATACAGCGATCCAAGGTTTCAGTTACAAAAAACAGACCTGAGCTGTATCAATTCCCTAGACGGAACGATCACCGCTTTCGATCTTCAGAACGGAAGAAGCCCCTTCACCTACAGGATCATTTCTCCTTCGCCTTCAGGCGTTGGAACAAGTAATGCTTCAGGAGCGTTCAATACACTTGCCGCAGGTGACTACTACATTCAATTACTTGATTCCTGCGGAGGTATTCAAACACGAACAGTTGCGATACAGGACTATAACTGGTATATAACGAGCCATACTGTTACGAGTGTGAATTGTAACACCGTATACATATCAATGCTGCTGACTGATAACAAAGGCAACACTAACCAGGCAGGTACTGCATTCAACGGTTTCCGCTATGGCGTAGTCAACTCCCCAGGCGATACAACATGGAATACAACAGCTGCCTTTAATTATACCCGCACACCAATACGCAGTATCAACATCGTGGTGAAAGACCGGTGCGGCGTGGTAAAGAACGTGACCTGGAAAAATCCGACACCTTCCATCGATGCAAACGTTACCACCAGCAACAGCGGTTGCAGTACGTTTGACGTGAAAGTGACCAATCCCCAAAATTTCTCCACCTCTGCCGTCGCATATCTCAAGCAAGGCTCTACTGTAATCCAGACGAACACGTCAGGCGAATTTACCGCCGTTCCTTACGGCTCTTACTGTATAGAAGTGAGAGATAATTGTTACGACACCCTGATCACACGTTGCTTTACACAGAAACGACCTGTCCCTTCAGTGAATGCAAACGTAGATACATCCAACTCGCAATGCGGCACGTTCAACGTAAGGATAGGTGGCCAGACCAACCTGTTCAATGCGACTTATAATCTGTACAACAGCACTAATACCCTGGTTGGAAGTAACGCAACCGGAACATTCACCGGCCTGGCGTACGGTGCATACTGCATGCGTATAGTATCGACCTCACCTTGTTATGACACAACGATCAACCGTTGCTTTACGATCAATCAGCCGAAGCCTGTTGTTGCGGCTCCAACGTTGACGAATGTCAATTGTACCAATTATACCGCCGCCATCACCTCTGCACAGTATTTATATAACGCAACCTATTGTCTTTATCAGAATAATGTACTGATCTCCTGTTCGCCGGACGGAAGCTTTCCGGGTTTGGCCTATGGCATTCAATATTGTATCCGGATCAGGTCGTCCAGCCCATGCTATGACACAACCATTCAGCATTGCTTTACCCGTTCAAAGCCGACGCCAACGGCAGGAAACCCGTCGATTACGAACAGGACCTGCGCTACCTTCACCGTCAGGATCCCTACAGTTACATACATACCTGATCCGAATTATTGTCTGTATACCGCTGCAAACGTCCTGATCGCTTGCAATGATAATGGCACTTTCGACAATGTTCCCTATGGTAATTACTATATCAATGTGGTCACCACAAGTACTACCACTGACTGTCCGAATACAACAGTTAAAAAAACCTTCAACGTAACACGAAATGTTGCGACCGTAGGTAACACCATCAACATAAGTAATAAGAATTGTTACACCTTCAGCGCAGGTCTTACCAGTTCAAACTTTATCGGTCCAAAATTCGAACTGTACAATTCTTCCAATGTCCTGGTGGGAACAAGTACGTCCGCAAACCCGACTTTCAATAATCTTCCTTATGGAAGCTATAAGGCGGTGATCACTTCAAGCTGCCGTGATACGATCGTTCGCACATTTTCGGAACAAACAGCATTAACCGCATTTTCATTGCAGGCAGTTGAATCATGCACGATCGGGTCAACCGATGTGAAAGTGACTTTTACCACCGGTCAGTTTCCCTTCACCGTTAAAGTTCTTAACCCGCTGAATTCAACAATTGCTTCACAAACCATCACAAGTACAGCAGCCTATACGTTCAACGGCTTAGCCGCATTGCCTGCAGGCATGCAATATCGTGTGGCGGTTAGTTCCAATTGCGGAAAAAACGATACACTGGCGGTAACGCCAAAAACAAGTTTGTTCAGCAGAACAAACACTGTGCAGGCAAAATGCCCAAGCGCGCTGTCAGGTAATGGCTCTGGAGATATCACCATTGATCTCAATTCAAATATTGGTTTTAACTCTCCAAAGATCATCAAGCGGAATACCTCCACTGTTTCCATTTCGCCTACGCTGACCCTCCCCCTTGGAGCAAACCTTGCAAGATATATCTTCCTTGAATTAACTCCTGCTACCTACGTTCTCGAATACGATGTATCAGCTTGTTCAAAGAAAGTATATGACACGTTAACCGTTGCAGCATACAAATTCCCGGATCTTAAGAACTCCGCGGCATACCAGTGTGACAACAACAACTTCAGCGTAAGTGCTGTAGCAGCAGGTGGCGTATCTCCCTTTAATTATGAGATCATCGGAAGCAACCCCTCCGGTATCCTGTCCATGATTCAATCAACAAGCGTATTCAACATTCTGACCAATACCCCTTACTCTCTCGTGCGTATGAGAGCAATTGATGCCTGTGGAAACGGTACGCTGAACGACGTAAGTGTTCTTCCTTTAGGACAGTTAACCATTCGCATCGACAACGTTGACTGCTATTCAAATGCTGTGAAACTTTCAGTTGATACCGTTCCCAATGCTGCCTATACATGGTATTACAAGAAAAAGGCAACATCAACAGATAGTACACTTGTTACGACTAACCAGGTCTACAGTATTCCCTATCTGTTACCGAGCGACACGGGTATCTATGTTTGTAAGACATCCGTAAACAATGATTGCCTGCAGCGGCTTTCGTATTTCAATCTTAAAGGCGATTGCAGTATTCTCCTGCCCGTGAAAATGACCGGATTTACCGGGAAACTTTCAGGAAATGATGTGTTGCTGAACTGGAAAGTGGAGCAGGAAGATAAAGTAAGAGAATACCAGGTAGAGCGCAGTATCGGAAACGCAAGTTTCGAATATATCGGCTCTGTTCGGGCAACAAATGCTCCGGGTGCGCATCAATACAACTATACCGATGCAAATGCACCAGGCGGAAAACTCAGGTACAGATTAAAAGTGGTCAGTGAAGACGGCAAGCACTCTTATAGTAAAATTGTAGAGATCACGCATGATGCAATATTTATTACAGCAGCACCGAACCCGGTAAAGCAGGAATTCTCTGTCAGCATCAGTGCCAAATCAGACGCTGCATACAATATCAGGTTGTATAATCTCAGCGGGCAGATCATTCATCAGCAGACGACGAACCGCATCCGCTCGGGACTGTTCCGCATTGCCCGCACTCCACGTATGTCTCCAGGATTCTACCTGATCAAAGTAGAGAATCTGGACGGCGGAGAAGTGTTCACCCAGAAATTGGTATTCGAATAGACTCAACTTTCTCAGGATAAATACAGACAAATACAAATCGACGAAGGGCACCGGGAGGTGTCCTTTGTTTTTTGGTGCTTTGGTAGAGTTGGGGGGCGTAGGGTCCCCTCTAAATCTCCACCTTCAGGCTACCGTGTACCCATAAGTATTTGAATGGCGTAGGGGAACGCGGCGAACGCGGCGATACGCGACGTACGCAGCGAAAACAGCCATAGCAGACTTTG
>JBEVKW010000387.1:0-7959 GCA_040509495.1 Chitinophagaceae bacterium
TAATTGGCCAAAATTGATACCATTTGTTGAACTTGAAATATTCAAATACTTCATCTGCGCTTTCGAAAACCGAATTGAAATTGTATCATCACCATTGTCAACAAACACCAAATTCTGAGCATTTATTTTATCATATCCCGTTATTTCATCAACCGAAAATGCGTCATTAATACAAGCCTTAACCATTTTCATATGACCTTCATCCCAATAATGCAAACCATCATATATTAATAACCCATTTTGAGGTAACCCAGTTTCAGAATCACCCAATTCATTCCATATATCAAAACAGTTATCAGGATATGTTTCAATCAACCAAGCATTAAACTGCAAACACAAATTTCGATAAGCATCAACATCAGATCCTGGAAAATATGTCCCTCTTGGGCCAGCAGTTGAAAAGGCAAATTTCTTTCCTGCACTGTTCATTATTGCTGCCAACTCAGTATATAAGGTCTTCACATACTCCAATGAAAAACCATTGGCAAAGTGATTGCCTGAATGCAGAATCAAGATCAGATCAGGATTAACATTTAATGCTGCTGTTATATTTCTTCCAATAATGGGATTGGCATTGGAGTATGAATTAAAAGGCGGTTGAATAACAAATCCATCAGGCATGGTAGACCCAATGGTTTCACCCCCTGAACAAAACTGATGACCTTCAACTATATCAAAGTAATTGAGAAAATGAGCTGTCATTCGATTTCTCCAATTAAGGGAACCAAGGCCAAATCCACCCTGACAATGGCTATCTCCCAGGTATGCAACTCTTAAAAAAGGTTTCTTTTCCATTAAAATACACCCATTATAAACCAGCTGGAGCCATCCGATACCAAAAGATTTCCCGCATACTGTGTGCTTATTGTAGTAGTCCTTTCAACTGTTGTATATGATACAGTGTTAGCGGAAGAATCCGTTTTTTTGATCATATATTCTTTACCAACATTCGCAGATGCAGCTGGAAGAGTAACAACGATATTACCAGCAGACGCATCAGCAAAAACAATCTTTTGATCACTTGATAATGTTGTAGAAGCCGAAATTGTTGAAACGTTGGAACCTGAACCAGACGAACCCAATGTTGTTTGCTTTATCACCCCACCTTCTAACACCAACACAGGATTACCAGAAATTACAGCAGTCGGCACAGTGTTTAATTGAACCGTTCCATTGCTTTTAATGGTGACATGCTCGGTCGTTCCTGCATAAAATTTGGCGATATCTTCTGAAGAGCTTGAAGCAACCTCAAACCTTGCAGTTGGCGCTGACTTATTTATCCCAATACTTCCACCAACCCCGTAAATCCAGTTACCAATGTTCAGCTGATTGGACGCAGAAGTATTCATTGGCAAAACCCCCGAGCCAATTGCTATATTGAAATCACCTGTAATTGTAGGAAAAGAAGATGTTCCTCTTCCCAGTAATGTATTATCATTTCCCGTCGTTATATGTGATCTATTTGACCCCACAATAACATTTCTGCTTCCAGATGTTAATGTATATCCAGCAGCCTTACCAACAGCGGTGTTCTCAATACCAGTAGTTACTTGAGCTAAAGCATATTCACCAATAGCAACAGATTGACCAATTCCTGATGGAGTCCATAAGTTTGCAGTAATACGTTGAGCCAATCCTCTTGATCCAATGGCAACAGATTGAAAGGATGCTCCACATATATTCATGTATGCTCTATCCTCACCAGACAATGACTCATAAATACTACTTCCTTGATTGAAATAAATGCCGCCTGAGGCTAAAATTGGTCTAAAAACAGGATTGACAGCAGGTATTCCCCCACCTGTGTTTAATTGTTGCCATAAGCCAGCAGAAGTTAAAAAATAACTGTAATCATCAGCCGATAGATAACCATCGTTGTTTTCATCCGCTCTATTTAAGGTAATCACCCCTGCCTCTAGGTACAAAGGAACATTGACAGATATTGAAGGTATAGTCTGAGTTGATAATTCACCAGCTGCATTAGCAACAACCATCCTGGTTCCTGACCCCGCTAATGAGTCCAATAACAATGAACCACCAAACCGATTTGCACCAGTTCTTGACCAAATTGAATAGTTCCCATTGGTAGGCGTGATTCCAGTGAGAACACCATCAATGTACAATGTCGCTGCATTGGTTGTTGTACCAACGCCATTTGTTGCGTTTAAGCCACGAAGAGCCAAGTTTGCCACCAAAGGATGACTACCTGAACCTGCTTCAGTGTATCCATTCGCACCTATAAGCAACGAAGCATAGGAACTGTTCGCTGTCAAAGTGGAAGTGTTTGACCCTCTAATACCAGCTCTGAACCCGACCGTACTAGCACCATCTAAAACAAAAGAACCATCATTTGTATTTGAGATGCTCCCAAACGTAGGAACTGCCAAATTGGAGTTGGTTGAGGTGCTATTCGTCCTAAAGGCAGACAGAACAGTTGTACCGCTGAAGGTTTTATCACCAGCTATTGTTTGTGCTCCCGTTGAAATAACACCTCTGGCTGTGGCTGAAGCATTCGGTATGTTTAGCGTAAATGTGCCTGAAGTGGTAATTGGCGATCCTGTTACATTAACATCAGTTCCTGATGTACCAGTTGCCAAAGCAACATAAGTCACAGAACCTTCACCGCCACCAGATCCACCTGAACTTTCCACCCAACTTAAATTTCCACTACCATCGTTGGTAAGAACTGTTCCCGCAGATCCTTGCGATCCAGGAAGTACATATTCCACACCTCTAAACCTGGCATTGATGATATTGTCAGTCAGCATGAACTGATTATTCCTGGTATTCTGCGTAAACCCAGTTGAACCTCCCATCAGGACACTGCTCTTAAAACCGCCAGTTCTTAACCTGTTCCCTATTAAAATTGAATAATCTGAATTGCCATTAAACGTCTTTCCTGTGGCCAGCAGGTCTTCTCTTCCCGTATTCTCTCCAATGAATATGCTATTTGCAGCCCCTTCAGCACCGCGACCAGCATTTGCTCCAAGAAATATGCTTGTGCTTGCATCAACGGCACCATATCCGCTATAATGACCCGCAAACACAGATTGAGCAGCATTCACAGCTCCAACGCCTGAATGATCGCCAACCATAACCGATACAGCGGCCATTGCAGCCTCTGAACCAGCCAACTCACCAAGAAAAACGGAAGAGAAAGCATTGTAAGCATTTTCACCAGCAGATGTTCCTAAGAACACACTGTTATCAGCATTACGAGCATTGGCACCAGCATAATCACCAATAAAATTGCTTCTCGTTGCTCCTGTGGCAGCAGTTCCCGCATTATTTCCAATGAAATTTGAAAACTGAGCATTTGTAGCATTGTATCCAGCAAACGAGCCAATGAAATTGGTGCAAAAAGCATTTGGCATTGAACCAGAGTTCAAACCCAAACTAACGCTATGTGAAGAAGCTTGTGATCCCAACGAAGTACTTGAGATGGAGAAAAGACTCTCATCAACAGCTATACCATCGCTGGTAAAGCCAGATACCAGAACACTAACTTGTTGCTTGGTGTAATAATTGGAAAAATCTACATCATTAACCAAGTCTTTCACACCAACAATCTCCTGATCCAAATAATCAAGGATTGTCTTATTGGCTAATGAATGATCTTGTAAGCGAAATACGGGTTTAAGTATATTGGATAAGGTTGAATTAACCTGTTGTCTTGTAGCCATTAAAATTAATAATCTAAAAACCAACCGAACGAATCAGCTCCACCCAAATCAATGTTCACATCTTCGATACGGTCATTCAGCTTATTGTCTTTCACAAATCTCATCAACTGATCTTTGTAATAACTTCTATACGATTCAAAATTGTTCTTTGCATTCTCAAAATCAGGAATACCCAAAGCGGAACTCAAGGAATCCCTCATTGTCAAAGTTCCTTTTTTGGTTATCTTGTATTGATTGAACACCATAAACTCAACAATAGTTGCATGAATCATAAATTCTTTGATATGAGAATGTAAATCCTGATATTGTTGAGATAATGTTGAACCCGTGAAAGTGTTGGAATACTCTTGATAAAAATCATTGTAAAGAGACTTTCCAAGAATCTCTTTGACCTGGATATTCTGAACCAGCTTAACAGCCGTTCCCAATATCTTCACATCTATGTTCTCTTCTATAAAGCTATTCTCCAATAAATCGGTTTCGGATATGAATAAAATCATTATATTATTTATCAATAAATAGTTTATTTATTTGCTGTCTTCTTTCGCTTAACTGAGTAAGCTTTCCACGCATGTCTACAGTAGGGAGTCAATTTTTGCTCTTTCGGATTAAAATAAAAACCACCACAGTAAGCGTATATATCATATCCGAATATGCCTGACATTTGTTGAATCTCTGCCCTGGTATACATTCTATTATTTTCAACAACTCTTACACAAAAGTCTCTTGAGTTCTTAAGTATTGGTCCTTCAACACCAGGACGAAGAATGTACTTATACATCACTTCTATTTTGTCTGTATCGGGAACGTCTGGCTTAGGCTGTGGCAATACCTTTACCTTTCCTTCGTTATCATAGGAAACATCAACAATTCCGCTATCATGCAAGTCTTTTAGAACCTTCTTAATCTGGGAAACAGTCGAATTGATACCCTCCTCTTCCAATAGCTTCTTTAATTGGGGTAAAGTCAATTCTTTTATGTCATTATCAATAACATATTGGCCAATATCAGACTGAAGATCAAATTGAAGCTTCTTGTTTGCATCCAATTCTTCAACAATATCGAACTCCTCAGCAGAAATACCCATGTGAGCTATTTTCTCATAGTCCTGCTCAGTGAGCTTTTTTTTTACCACCTCATCCTTCTTTTCTTCAACAGCAGGTTGCAACGCGGAAATTGAAAGAACTTGATTATTTGAAGCAAGCAAGCGTTGACCTTCACCGTTTGGCAATGGCTGCAATCCTGCTTCAGCTCTTAATTCGTCAATGGTCATTATCTTTTCTTTCGTTGCAGAATCCAACTGCTTCTCGAACAACGGCTTTGGCTTAAAAGAAACCTGGGAAGAAATCGCAGGATTGGTTGAGAATAAATAATTCAATGCTGATTCCAGTTCATTTCTCTTAACATTTAAGTAAGAGTTCGAAAACATGGTATACGCAATTTCCAATTCTGCGCTATTGCCAAGAGATCCTTCAGTTTTCACACCTGAAAAAAGAGGATTGAAAGAATGAGCAAAGTGAATGGAGTTTTCAACAGATTTGCTCAATGCTTCAAATGGTTCAGAAAAATTAGAATTTCCCAACTGCTGGACATTAGGAGCATCACCTGAATTTCTCCTGAAATCGACAATGATTTTATCGCCATCCTCACCAGTGAATTTCTCTTTAATTGAGGAATGAATTCTTTTCTTTTGATCTTCTGAAAAGTCACCAAAGAAGCTTAACACTGATGAAGCACTAAACCCATTCTTCACATTATTAATAGTAAAGTTCTTTATGGATATATCCGTCTCAATTGAAACCAATCCTTGAACGTATTCAGGAATTGAATAAACAGAATTTAAACCAGGTCTATAGCTTTGAAAGTAAAAGATCTTGCTCACACTATCATTATCCGCATCGCTCCATTCTTCAAACACAACATGCTTCCTTGAATTCATATAACTCCAATCATCCAGGAACCAAAACTTAACCTTGCTCTTATTCATTCGAAGCTTATGCAATGGAACAGGGATATAATCAACCACCTGACCCAACATATTCTTTCTCACCTCCACCGCAAAGGCTCCGAATAAAACATAATCGGTGACAATCTTTCTAAGAAAGCTTTCACTTGTCTCTATGGCATTAGGAACAAATTGAAAAGGCTTCCCATCTTTGGAAACCAAACCATCCCCGATAATATGCGTGGTTTTGTTATCAATGATACCAGCATGCACAGGAGACGAGTTATAAAGCCTTAATAGATATTCAGGATATAAATTATTGGAACCCCAAGTAACCCACTTATCATCGGTTGTATTTCTGCTTTCCGTTGGTTGGGGAATATTATGCTTTGCGAAATTGATTATCTGTAAATCATCCATGTAATTTGATAATTAAAAAATATTGCTTATTTGCTGATCTTTAAACTACCTGATTCAAGAACCTTGATATCAGTTTGCGTTGAACTATCATACTCATAAATAGTGTAGTCCAGGGTTCCAGGAACTTTAACAGGAAAATCATTTGTTGATATGTTGAATTCATCATATCTGCTTATCCAGGTTGAAAGATTCTCTCCCAATAATAAACTGTATGTTGATTTTGTAAAGGGTGAATACAATTGCATTCTGAATGCATCCCCTTGTCCTGACCATCTTTCGGAAGCGGTGACAATGATGGTTTGAGATTCAAGATTTAGATCAATATGAATCATTGATAAAAGAATTAAAAAAAGCCCCAAACGGGAAAACCGCTGAGGCTTGTTATTATGGATACAAAAGAAAATGCTTAACCGATTAACTCGGGAACAATCAATTCATTAACATGAAGAGGTTGTTTTCCGTCGATTCCAGAGAATGTCAAAGTATAGCCATTCAGATCACCTTCAGCCACACCAGAACCACCCGTTAAAGTGGACAATTCAAGTTGACCGTTAAGGCCAATAACAAACCATTTATTTGTACGCGTCTTAAGCAGGACAACAACAGGTTGATATCTGACCGACTCGACAAATTGATAGTTTGCTTTGGTCATTCCACCCAATACAAGGGTAAACGTATGGGTGAAGTAATTCGAAGCAGTCTGAAAATTCTTGGTAAACTCAGTGTTGAGACCTGAAGTCGATTTAAGCAAAGCAATTTCAACAAAGGTCTTACCACTCTCCAAACCGATTTCAGTCACCTCATCATTCACCATTGAGTAAACAGACGTTCCAGAAACGACGGCCAAATCGTTATGAGCAACCATGTACACCTTATCTGACCCACCAACTGATCCTTCAGCTCCGCATTCTCGGACGAGTGCAGCAATTGATAAACATGCCATTTAGAAAAATATTTTAAAAGAAGGGGTACATTTAAGCACCCCTCAAAGTTTTATTATTAGATAGTAGCAACACCAACTTCAGTAGTGGTAATTACTTTTACACCAACAGCCCAATGAAAGTCCATATAGTGTTTTTTGGTTTCATCAGACAGTTTGAATTCTGCATAGTCTTGATCACCTTCACCATCCATACCCAAAACAAAGTTTGAGATACGGGTCATGTACACTTTATCAGAACCATTTAAACCAGGAGTTGGGAATAATTTTGCAGTTGTACCTTTAAGCACACCAGCGTTTGTTTCTCTGAAACTGTTGGCATTATCCAACGCAACCAGATATTCTTCATATTGATCTTCACCGATGAAGATTCTAAAGTCTTCTTGTGTTCTGTAAACAACTGGCATTTGCAGATAAGCACTTTGCAGCTTTGCAATGATGGTAGAACCAGTGGCAGTAATGGCAGTACCAACACCAACTTGTTTCTTTACACCATCAATCAAATTCATTCCAGTGCTACCAGTTGCAGCAGTGTCAGAACTCCAAAGAATATCCTCAATCTTTGCTGAGATCTTTGCGGATCTGTAATCCATGATAGCCTGAGACAATTCAGAACTGATTTCTTCCGCAGGAGCTTGACCTTTTTGGAGGAACTCAGCGAACACAGTGTTACGCAGTGATTTTGCACAAAAATCTTGCTCATCCTTCATTGGCTTAACATCAATGAACTTTTCAGTCAGCGTTGTAGAACCCAATGGATTTCTACCACAAGACGAACCATCTTGAACAGTTACATCAGTGTCCATCAAACGAATTGCTTCGCGCGTCTTAACACCTGAAATAACCCTTTTATTTTCGATAAGCAGTTTTGCAAACTTTGCACTTGCAACAGCCTTAACTGCAATCTCTTTGCGGTTATTTTCAACCCATTGAGATAAACCTGATACATTGAAAGACATAATTATTTAGTC
>JBEVKW010000388.1:0-3303 GCA_040509495.1 Chitinophagaceae bacterium
TTACAATCGTACTTATTGCCCTCGGACTTGTCAGTAGCGTGGTGATCTCCCACAGAAAAGAAAACACTGCAATCCAAAGAAACCAGCAACGCCGCTCTATCGTTTATTGCTCTCCCACCTTCGACCCCACCGCCATGCAAGATGCCAACGCACCGCTGCTTGATGGCTTCGGAAAATGGAACTATGCCGTCACCACAAAAAGCGAAAAAGCCGCCGTCTTCTTTAATCAAGGCCTTGCTTTAATGTATGGTTTCAATCACGGCGAAGCCGGCCGCTCATTCAAAACCGCCTTGCGGCATGATTCGACGATGGCAATGGCTTACTGGGGTATCGCCATGATCCTCGGTCCAAACTATAACGCCGCATTAAATCCCACTCAACTCACCGATATCAATGCCGCCATCAACAAAGCCGTTGAATACAGCAACCATATTTCCGGGAATGAAAAAGCATTGATCAATGCGCTCGCCAAACGTTTCCCTAGAGAAGAAGCAAAGGACATGACGCCGTATTACTCGCAGTATGTCGATGCTATGAAAAAAGCCCATGAAGATTTTCCCAATGATATTGAGATCACCACGCTGTATGCCGATGCGTTGATGAACATGCATCCCTGGGATCTTTGGCTGAAAGACGGCACCGCACAGCCATGGACGCCCGCCATCCTCGCCACGCTCGAAGAAGCCCTGAAAGCAAATCCCGATCATCCCGGTGCGATTCACTATTATATTCATGCAACAGAAGCATCGCGTGACGCTGCACGAGCCACTCCTTATGCGGATAAACTGGCTGCATTAATGCCAGCCGCGGGCCATATCGTTCACATGCCCTCTCATATTTACATTCGTACCGGTGAATATCACAAAGGTGTTTTGTTAAATGAACAGGCATCAGAAGCTGACAGTACTTACATCGCTCAATGTAAAGTGCAGGGCGCTTATCCATTATTGTATTATCCGCATAACATTCACTTTTTGGCTGCCTGCGCTTTCCTCGAAGGCAACAGCAAAAAAGCCATGGATGCTGCATGGATGATCGCGCGGAAAGCGAATACAGATTTCATGCATCAGTTTGGCGGCATCCAGCATTTCGCGATCATTCCCTATTACATGCTGGTACAATTGGGGAGATGGAAGGAGATCCTTCAATTACCCGCGCCTGCGGATAGTATGCTCTATGCAAATGCCATCTGGCATTACGCACGCGGAATGGCCTTCGCAGGATCAAAAGATCTTTCAAAGGCAAAACTGGAATTAGAAGCAATTGATATCATCACAAGAGATGAGTCATTGAAGAAGATCACGATCTGGGAAATGAACAATGCATTCGATCTTGTACAAATTGCCCACCAGACATTACAGGGAGAGATACACGGTAGAAACGGGCAATTCGAACAGGCAATTGCTTCTCTCAAAAAAGCCGTTGCGATTGAAGATGGACTCATGTATCAGGAGCCACCGGACTGGTTCTTTTCTGTCCGACTCTCACTCGGCTACTGGCTGCTCAAAGCCCGCCAATTTGGAGAAGCTGAAAAAGTGTACCGTGCAGATCTTGTCACCTTTCCTGCAAATGGTTGGGCTCTCAAAGGACTTTACAACAGTCTCAAAGGGCAAAATAAATCCGAAGAAGCCAGGCAAACTAATGAAGCTTTTACCAAAGCCTGGCAATGGGCCGATATCACCCTTGAGTCTTCCCGTATTCCCTGAAATGCTGATCGCTGCCATATATGACTGGCGTAGGTTCCCGCAGATGAACGCAGATGAACGCGCAGATTCGCAGATATTTGTCTGCTATCAGAAGCTGATCTGCGTATCTGCGCCTTGAACAGCGTTCATCTGCGGGAACCTACGCCAGTCAGCCTGAAATGTCAGCTACCTGTCAGTTTTCTGATTGCGTAAACGGTGTTTGCGGATATCGTAAGCTAATTCGTTTTTCTTCCTGCACTTTTACTAAAAGAAAACAAGATGTGTCAGTACCAAACCCTATATCATAACGACAACACTGGTTATGTCGTGCGATGCCCGGAATGTGAGAAGATACAGATTGGGTACGGTAACCTCATGGTCACGTTTGGCCGTTTGGAGTTTGAGGATTTCCGCTGGTGGCTTCGCCGCATCAAAGAGGAGCAATCGCCGGCACAAAGTCCAACGCTCCGCTGTATCGTGATCCCCACGCCCTGCGATGGAATGAAGCTTCTCCTTAGCATGCGCGAACTGCGGGATTTCGATACCATGCTGGAATCGGCCGATACAGAACTCAGATCACTGGAACTGATCAGATTGTTCGAAAGCTAGCTAAGAGGGGGAAAGAGGTGAAGTCTTTCATCTTTTGCGAACTGTTTTCTTGAAAAAAGGAATATCATAAAATGTGGATCATAAAGGTGTGGTCTTAGTCTTAAGACGGCACTAAAAAAACAACACGAATTTTCACGAACGGCCGTGAATCAACGCGAATGCCCCAAAAAAATTTGAAAGTCCAGGCCCGAAGGCCGGGCTTTTTTTCTTTTTATCTTCCGTTCGGTAGTTTCTCAAAATTTATAGGACTCTATTCGCGAGCATTCGCGGCCATTCGTGGCCATTCGTGTACTTTCGTGTCAAATTTTTAGAGATGACTCCAGATATGTTTAACGCGCTGGCAAGAAGCCGCCGCTCCGTATTCCCTGATCAGTTTGATAGTACGCGTAAAGTTGACGACTCAATTATAAAAGAGATCCTCACGAATGCAACATGGGCTCCGAATCATGGCAAGACCGAGCCATGGGAATTCACTGTTTTTTCGGGTGATGGATTGCAGAAGTTTGCGGATTTTCAGAGTGAGCTGTATAAGAAAGAAGCCGGTGAGAATCTGAAAGAGATCACCTATAATAAGCTGAAGAAACAACCGCTGCAAGCCTCGCATATCATTGCGATCGGCATGAAGCGCACATTGTCTAAACCAATTCCGGAGATTGAAGATGTGGAAGCAGTAGCATGTGCGGTGCAGAATATTTACCTGTCTGTTAGCGCTTATGGATTGGGTGGATACTGGACATCGGGCGGTGTAACGTACAAAGAATCCGCAAAAGAGTTTTTCGGGTTGGGTGAGCAGGATAAGCTGCTGGGCTTTTTCTATATCGGACATGTGGCCGTGCCTTCTACAACAGCAACGCGCATCTCGATCGAAGAGAAAGTGAAGTGGGTGAAGTAAAAATTTTGACTGGCGTATTAAGGAACGCGGCGAACGCAGCGATACGCAACGGACGCGGCGAAAACAGCGTTGGGATATTGTATTCCGCTGCGTTCGCCGCGTATCGCTGCGTTCGCC
>JBEVKW010000389.1:0-3094 GCA_040509495.1 Chitinophagaceae bacterium
AAGGAAAGCTCACCGCTCCGGTAGGAGCTGCCTTTGTCACGATAGGTTCAACACCATTTAAGTCGGGTGGCTTTAGTACGTCTACTAAGGGCTATCGAACTCTTAGGTGGTCTAGCCTTCAAGTGCATAAGTATGATGCTGTGTATGAAGCTGCCAATGGTGGCAATTACTTAAAGCCCTTTGACGTTGATGAGCTATTTGATCATGCTGTTGATGGTGGAACACCTGTGCGCGTTGTGAGTCCTGGAAATCAGTTCACTATGAACAAGTGGTTTCCAAGTCAAATGATCGGTTCGGGTACAAGGCCTCGTAACCCATATAACATCATGCAATCTGCTTATGATATGGAGGCTTTGACTTCAGGAACGATTGCCAACTGGTTTACCCAGAACAGATGTACTCTGTCTGTTAATACAAGCACTGCGTTTACAGGGGCACAGAGCTTGGGCGTTGTGACAAACAGTGCCAACGGTAATCCGGTAGAGCTATATTTCACTATCGGTACTGCCACTATGTGGACTCCTATTCAACCACTTCAGAGGTACAGAATTGGTTTTGCTATCAACAATACAGGCGCAGGGTCTGCGGTATTCCAGCTGAGATATAAGCATGACATTAATATCAACAGTGAGGCAGCTCAAGTAGGAACAACTACTAAGCTTGCTGGTGGTGGATGGACTCACTACACCGTTGATTGGACAGCGCCAGCCGGTATTTATGGTGCTTTCTTTCTTTTAAGATTCAATGCCGCTGGTTACACTTTGGCTATTGATGATATCACCATTGAATGTCTTGAAGTAGAACCTGACATAGGGGATAACCTTATGCCTTATTGGGGAGACTTTGAGACGCTTGATACTTTGTCAATGAAGCTTGAATCTATTTCTGGTAGCGGTTCGGACTACAGCATTATTGATGATGCTTCCATTGCTGCATCCGGCAGAAGATTCGGCAGTCTGCTTAAACCTTCAGGTACGGGCGCTGTCAACCTTGTATTAGGTAGTTACTACGGGCACGCCCATAGCTACACCGATGGTGGAACATCTGGCCGTGCTTATAAGTTGAAGTTCAAGGCCCGTACTTCAGTCAGTATTACTGGCACGGTTGCTCCTTTGTACAAGCACAATGACACAGCTCATAACGGAGCATTTGGCAACTTAACTGCTAAGAACTTGTCTACATCGTGGACTGAGTATGAATATGACATTGTGGTGCCAGCGGGTCTAACAAGTACATTGCTTGGATTTACTTTCACTGGTACATCAGGAACAACAGCAAGCATGTATTTCGATGATGTGCGGCTAGAGAAGTTTCCATCAGGAATAAATGAAGCTCTGTCTACAGTTGGACCAGGCCTAGAGAGAACAACTATTTATGATGCTGAACTGACATTAGGTCACGTCTTTTACATGTATGGCAATGATGAGATTCATGATGCTCGATATGTCAGACAGACTTATCACTCAGGAAAGACACGTACTAGATTCAAGATGACAATGACTAGTGCGGGTCATGACTTTGGCGGTACAGCAGATCTGTACTGGGTAGAGGTTCTAGGTCATACCAGAAGAAATGCTATCGGCAATGACTTCCCTGACTACTATGCATCTAGACTTTTATACGATTCACCGATCACTTTACCCACATCAGGATCACCGACAACCATTAATGTATTAGCCCCGGATATCCCTGACGTGGCGTACGTTCCAATGATCATATTCTATGACAGCAATGGGCCGCAAACATTCGGTTATACATTCACCGATGAATACATTGGTCCTGATGGATATGAAGATGACCCTGAAGTGTTAGAGCGAGTGTGGTTTAGAGGGCTGGTCGAACAGAGAAGAGACACATTTGCATCCATGGGTATTGATGACAAACGTGTTCTCAAGGTGGATCTAGACTGTGTTGACCTTATGGGTACATTGCAATCAGTGGAGTTGGACACTCCGTATAACTCGGTTGTGTTCAGGGATAAGCCAATGGCCTACTTCACATTCAATGATGATCCAACACGTGAGATAGGAGAACTTGCCGGTAGGACCGAAGTACGCGCTTCTATTGCCACAATTGGCCCTGCTAGTGATGACTACGGTGTTAAGGCTGCTAGTGATGTTGAATTGCTGGCAGGATCTGAAGGTGGTTCATATAAGATCTCTCCTGAAGATGGCACATTCAACGGTGGCTCTGTAATCTTCAAAGAAAGAACATGGTCCGAAGCTGTTATTAACGGTGGTGCTTTTGAATGTTGGTTTAGAAGCGGCATTCCTTCTGGTGATTGGGATTCACCCAAGATACTTGCAACTCAGTACATGGCTAGCAATGCATCTGTTGAGTGCGGTATCAGCATTTGGTTAAACGAGAATGACGTCTACTTTGGTTGGGGTTACGGCACACAATTCGGATCTTACGCGGGCTATAACACTACTCTTTATGATGGACAGTCGCACCATATCTTGGTGACACATGATGCCAGCATTTTGTATCTGTACATTGATGGTATTCTGCGTTCTACCTATGATCAGATTGCACCAGAACTACCACATGACACTACGTCTATCGGTGGATGGAACGGTGAAGGTATTAACTCAACAATGAACGGTTGGGTGTCGCACGTAGCGTTCTATGATAGGTATCTTTCAGCATCAGAGGCAGAGACTCATTACTTAGTGGGTAAGTTTGCTGGACTTGGTGATGATGAAGTTGCCCGGTTGAACTACATCCTTGACGTTGCTCGTGTTTCCGGTGTTCCTTCAACAGTTAAAGACCGTGATGGAAATAGACCAGCATCTGCTACAACTCTTGACTATATGAATTGGTCATCAGGAGCCAGCCCGGTATCAGAATTGAAGGCATGTGCTTTCACTGATGCTGGTGGACTTATCTATGCACAAGGAAATGACATTGTGTATGAACCAAGACAGACTAGATGGAACCGAGGAATGCACGTTGCTTCCTGGGAAGTTGGTTCGGAGCTGATAGAGCCTCAGTTGCCTATTTCTAGCAACCCTGATGTCTCTAAGATAGTGAATGAGATAACCATTACTCGTCAGAGTGATGCAGACTTGAAGGTAGTGAACGTTCTCTCTCA
>JBEVKW010000390.1:0-9744 GCA_040509495.1 Chitinophagaceae bacterium
GTCAGTTTGATCTACCGGATAACGAAACGTTCCGTGACGCAAACTTCTTTGTTATCAAGCAATTGAATAATATAGACGCCTGCAGACAGTTTCAAATCATCCAGGAATACGCTGGAAGTGCGTCCAGCTGAAATAAGTCCCAACGATTTACGAGAAATTGATCTGCCTGTCATATCGCTGATCAATACGGTAGCATTGGCCAGCGGGCGGACATTATTGACATAGACTACGTTATTCTGTACTATTGTTGGAAAGATTCTGTTCTGCTCTCCACTTCCACGGATTTGAATAACTTTTGAATAAGAAATAGCACCTTGCAGTTCATTCATTTTAATTCTATAGTACGCATCGCCTGTTGAAGGAAACAGATCTTTATAGGTGTACCGGGCCTCGGAATCAGGCGAGGCACTAATTATCCCAACCGGCTGAAATACCAGGCCATTAGTACTTCTTTCGATTTCGAGATTTTTAAGATTATCGGCACTGGTAAGTTTCCAATCGAGCACAATATCTTCTCCGTTGCGTCTTCCATAGAACCATTCGAGCTGCAGCGCCAGTATGATAGCGTTGGTAGAAGAGAACTGGATGATATTGCTGCTATCCTTTTCATGGTATTCAAGCACCATGTCATAAGTACCACTAAGGTTAGCTGTGTACATGCGCATAGTATTGTCGGAATTATAACTCCATCTGTCTATTACCCATGAACTGCCGCCATCCAGGCTGAACCTGTATTTATCATCTCCGGATACAGTAAAAGTATATGCATTGGCAGGAAATGTGTGACGGAGCTTGTAACGGACACTAAAAAAATCCGTGAACACAGGGCAATTGCTGGTAGGAAAATTAACGGCAGATCCGCCAAAGTTCTGTGTAAACCCAAGTGATGCACCTGTTGTCTCGGTCACAGCTCCCTTATAGATATCATAATTGATTCCCGAATACATATATCCATTCCATGTTACTCCGGAACCGTATGCTTCGGGTGTGGCAGAAGCTACGCAGGATTGTTCTACATTAAAATAAATGCGGTTCTGATGAGCACCATCCATATATTCCAGCACTATATTATACACACCATTCAGGGTCAGTGTGACTGAACCTGGTGTATAAGAATTATAACTCCATAGATCTATCAACCAACTTGCGCCTCCATTTATACTCAGCCTGACAGCGTCATCACCACTAACAGTGAAGGTATACGTGCCCGCTGAAAATGTCTTTCTCAACTTGTATCTAACGGAGAAACTTTCCGTGAAAAGAGCGCATCCGTTTGTCGGATAGTTTGTATAAGGCCCTCCAAAATTATTATTGAAATTCGGGCTCGCTGGGGTTCCCTCTGTTATATAACCTTTATAGTTTGTAAAGTTGGCATTATCGTATACATACCCCATCCAGACATTGTTGGTACCGTAAGTAACTTCGTCACCCAAAGGAGTACATGGCTGGGAACGGGCAAAATGAGCTGAGAGGAAAAGGCTCAACAGCAGTAATAGGTTTTTCAGCATAGACTTGGATATTAACAAGCATTCGCTTCTGCGCTACCAATTGTAAAGACTTGAGTAGTGCAGCATAACACGATAAACCTAAGCATAAACCCCTAAAACTCCTATACACGTTTTTCTTGCTTTTTTATTTTGCCTATAAGTTCTTTTGTTTTAAGTACGATAAAATATTCATATATAGACTGCAAGGTGGCATAAGTTATCCCAGCGCCCCCGTCAAGAAAAGAGCGGCGCCAAATAACCATGTAAAACCATTTGATAAACGGCCTTCCAGGCATTTTGTAAAAAAGTCCTTTCTGATGAAATCGTTTTTCAGTAAAATCTTTACTGAACAATGCTTTTCTTACAGAGAATGAAGTGCCCCTGCCGATGTCTTCCATGCGCATAGCTGCCTCCATATCTGCATAACCAAGATGTCGTTGTAACCAAAACCTGAAGCCTTTGCTGAATGGATAATGATCAAGATAACCATTTATGCGACTGACGGGGCCATCCGGTATCGACAACGGATTTACCAATCGCTCATATCTCATCTTCTCCGGTCTGAACAAACGGATGTAGTATGGAGATATTTGTGCGTGTTTCAACCACCGGCCATTCCAGGCAAAGTCCCTGCGCTGTATTTCGAATGCAACCGGCCCGTTCACAGGAAGTTCCCTGGAAAGAATTGCTTTTTTCAGATCCTCGGACACTCTTTCGTCTGCATCAATATATAAAACCCAGGAATACTTGAAATCGATGTTTGCCAATCCCCAGTTTTGATGAGCCGACCAGTTGTCAAATTTTCGTTGCGTCAGCTTTGCTCCGTATTCGCGTGCGATCTGTACTGTATTATCGTCACTGTACGAATCAAATACATGCACATCATCACACCAGCGTACTGAATCGAGGCATCCAGGCAGGTCTTGCTGTTCATTTTTTGTTAGGATCAATACGGAAATCATCTTATACCTGATTATGCTTGTTGATTGTATTTGATAGTATTATCCGGCAGAACAAATCGCTCCGGTTCCGGAGTAAATACGATGTATTCAGCGCTTATCAGTGATCACCCTTTCTTTTATGGGTTTACAGGGATTGCCAGCGCAAATCATCCAGGGCGGAAGACTTTTATTTACAACCGACCTCGCCCCTATAACCGTTCCCTCGCCGATTTCTACACCTGGATGAATAAATACTTCAGCGGCCACCCATACCTGGCTTCCTATTGTAATAGGCGAAGTGATGAGAGGATGCCCATATTTTGTATAATCATGAGACCCCGTGCAGATGTGTGATCCCTGAGAGATCGAAGTTCTTGCACCCACCGTAATTTTTCCTTGTGAATAAAGAATGACACCGTCAGCTACGCCTACGGAGTCTCCGAGTTCGATGTTCCAGGGGGCCCAAATCCGTGCTGCAGGATAGATATGTACTTTTTTGCCCAGTTTCGCGCCAAAAAGCTTTAGCAAAAACGCTCTCCAGGCATGCAGTGGACGGGGTGAATACCGGAATAGAACGAGGTAGACGAGGTTCCAGCACGCTCTTGACATTCGGTTTTTCAATGAAAACGATGCGCCAGAGAAAGTATCAGTGTTATGCATGTTTTTGTTTACGAAGTGAATAATTCTTTCAGACGTATGGCAAACTGCTCAGTCGAAAACTGTTGCCTGAATACATTTCCTGCATTTTCTGTCATCTTCGTTTTCTGCGTTGATGAAAGCTCAAGCCATCCCCTTAACAATTTTTGTACACCTTCTTTAGTGTCTTCTTCTATAAGTCCCGCTCCGGCTTCTTTTATCTCCCTCCAGATATTCACTTTATTACTGATCATGGCGGGTTTATGACAAGCAAGTGCTTCGGCGATGGCAATGCCGAAATTTTCCTGGTGACTGGGAAGTATAAATGCCTCACATCCGTACAGGGCGCCGAATTTCGCATCTCCCCTCAGCATTCCGGTAAATACGATATCATCGTCATTGCCTGCCAAAGCGCGAATACGTTTGCCATAATCGGTGTCTAATCCAGGACCTGCAATCACCAACCGCGGAACCCCGATCTGCTGTTTTTTAATTTCACGATACGCTTCAATTAAAATATCCACTCCTTTTTTCGAATGAATTCTGCTAAGAAACAGCAGGTATGGACCTTCAAATGGCTTACCGACTGTTTCAGCAAACGCTGTTTTCATTTTATCATTATATACAGGAGGATCTGTTGTGCCGTAGCCAACATTTATTTCTTTCTTTGGACGATAACCCGAGAATGTGGTCCTTGCAAGCCTCAACTCTTCTTCGCAGGTAAAAATAAGACCGTCTGCTTCGTTTACGACCCGGCGTTCGATCAACTTCCAGTAAAGCCAGTTTCTTGCTGCCTTTATTTTCCGGCCTTCCGCTTTTTGAAAATACGGATCAAGCATTCCATGCGGCATAACATAAACTCGTGGGATTTTTCGCTGTCCCTGTTTTTTCTTCAGGTTTCTAATCACTTTGGCAGTAGCATGTGAAGTATAAAGCCACAATCCGTGAATGATGATCACGTCAAACCTTTCGATATTCTTCTCCAACCAGGGTTCGAAACCTGCGTTATAGCGCCACGGACCTCTTCCCGCACCGATGGCATTTATAGTGAACACCTCTTTTGCAAGAAAAGGCGATGCCGGATCATCGAGAGACAATACTTCGTTATGAACCCCCAGGGCTTCCAGTTGCGGTATAGAATTTCTTATCCCCTGTGAAGGACCGCCTAACTCGGGATTCATGCTCGGTATTACGCGCAACACATTCATATCAGTATCCTGTCAAAATTTTTTTGTACACTTTTTCTATCTGATCCAATACCTCCGGGGAATTAAACCTCTTTACATTTTCTAGTCCTTTGCTGACAAGCCGGGCTCTCTCCAGCTCTCCCTCTTTCAGAAATTGATCAATTTTTACAGCAGCATCCTTAGCCCAAAGCTTTGACTTCTGCTCATCGAACGGCTTTTTTTCGATATAGATCGCGGCATCGCCGGCTACTTCATTCATCGGTCTTTCATTTGTTGACAAAACCGGACATCCCGAAGCCATTGCCTCGATTGCGGGCCAACCGAAACCTTCAGCAAGAGAAGGGAACACCAGCAGGCTCGCCGCGGCATATGCCTTCTTCACAAAACCATCTGGCTTCCCCGTCAGAAAATAAATATCCTTTTTGAAAGGAGAGCGATCATGCAACGATCTCAACTCCGCCGTTGGGGGATTGCCTACCATCAGCAATGGTAACTGGTTATTGATATCCAGGTTACGCCATGCATTATATATTTCAATGACACCGATCCTGTTCTTATACCATTGATTTCCTCCTACATGCAAAAGATAACCATCAGCAAGGTGAAGGTTGGTTTCACTGGACAGTTCTTCGCGGGCAGCAGCAAGATCTTCCGCAGGAGCAAACGCCTGTGTGAGACCATTATAAATCACTTCGGTAAAATCAGCGCGATGCGTTAATAATGCCAGCAGATCTTCTTTTGTTCTCTCGGATATACAAATGAAATTCTTTCCTTTCCGGAATCCCTTCCTTATATATGACTGATATACCCGACCGCTGAACCCTGTTTCCGATTCAGGAATTTGCCCAAGGGCACTTCTCTGCGCAAGGAAATCATGACAATGTATCACATGCCGAAGATCTTTTACTAGTGGCACCCAGGGCCCCAACGCATGATCAGCCATCACGAACAGCGTATCACTGTCCATGGCTTTTATTTGTTTTCTGGCTATTGCCGGAAAACGAACGTACTGATCAATATACCCCATCCATTTCTTTAATGCGGATGGAACCGGCCAGTTGTAAAAAAAAGGAGATGGAGTCAGTATGGTGACGTTATGTCCACGCGCCAGCATTCCCTCGGACAACCATTGTAAGTACCGGGGCATGCTTTGTGAAGGCAGGAATACAGGATGAGCAAAGAAAACGATGTTCATGCCTTACACATTATAATATCCGCGATACCATTTTACAAATTTTTCCACCCCTTCCTGTACAGATACTGTTGGGCTATAGCCAAAATCTTTTCGCAACTCCTCAACATCTGCATAAGTTGACACAACATCTCCAGCCTGTAAAGGTTTCATTACTTTAATAGCTTCTTTACCGGTGGCATCTTCAATCGCCTGAATAAACTCAGTAAGCTTTACTGGCTGACTATTCCCGATATTATAGAGCCGGTACGGGGCGGATGAGATCGAGGGATTGGGATCTACGCTTTTCCAGGCACTATTCGCACTTGGCGGAGTACTGTAGGCAACTTTTAATACTCCCGAAACAATATCATCGATGTAAGTAAAATCGCGATACATTTCACCATTATTAAATACATCGATCGGAGTGTTATTGAATATTGCTTTTGTGAACAGGAATAAGGCCATATCCGGCCGTCCCCAGGGGCCATAGACTGTAAAGAAGCGAAGTCCCGTAGCCGGGATCGCAAATAAATGGCTGTATGTATGCGCCATCATTTCATTGCTCTTTTTTGTAGCGGCATACAATGATACCGGATGGTCGGTATGATGAGACGTACTGAACACGTCATGCCCGTTCAGCCCATATACACTTGAGCTGCTTGCGAAAACCAGGTGCTTTACTTCGTGATGACGACAGCATTCCAATACGTTTGTGAATCCTGTAATATTGCTGCTGATATATGCATCAGGGTTGGTAATACTATATCTCACTCCCGCCTGTGCTGCAAGGTTGATAACGATCTCTGGTTTGTATTTGTTGAATGTAGCCTGTAATCCGAATTTATCTTCGAGGTTCAGCTGTACAAATGTGTAGCCCGGAAACTTATTGCTGGCCAGATAGCTGCCATATTGCAGATCTCCTGCTTCAATTCCGGCCTGTCTGAGACGATTATGCTTTAAACTTACGTCGTAATACGTATTCAGGTTATCCATTCCCAGAACCGTGTGGCCAGCTTTCAGTAGTTCATTCACCACATGAAATCCTATAAACCCGGCCGATCCTGTCACCAAAAACATCATAAGGATATTTATTTTTTTAGTTCTTTGAGTAACGCTCCGGCAGCAGATTCTATTGAATATGCTTTCAAATTCCCGGCAGCCCAGTCAAAGTTTATTGTATAGTTTGATAGTTCGTTGATTTTTGCAGCAAGATCTTTTTCATCTTTTTCCTTGAAAACACGGAAACGTTCCCAGGCTGAAAAGTCGGCAGAGCACCCTACCGCATCACTCACCACAGCGGCACAACCGCCCTGCATTGATTCGTTAGCTACGAGGCCCCATGTTTCTCCCATTCTGCGTGAAGGCAACACAAGTATATCCATCGCAAGATAATGCGCCGCGAGTTCAGATTGGTTGACAAACCCTGCAAAAAAAGTCTTTACACCATCTTCTTCCTCGACCTGCCGGGCCAGGTCATGAAGATGATTTTGCAGTTCCCCGCTTCCAATAAAATAGATATGTGTTTTTTGCCTGACCTGAACAGGCAGCTGCTGCACCATCCGGAAAAGTATTCCCGGATCCTTCTTGGGAATAAATTTTCCGGAAAAGCCAATTACCAAAGCGTCTTCTGCGATACCGGCTTTTTGCTTAGCCGCACTCTTCAACGCAAACTTCTGTTCTTTCGTATATCCGCTAAACCGGTCAACAGTACAATATCTTGCCGGACAAAGTTTGTCATTAGCCACACCATGTCTGATGTAATGTTGCTTATTCAGCTCTCCGATATAAAAAGCTTTTGACAAACCCCTATATGCGAAGCGATATATAAACGACCGCAGGATTGATTTTAGTTTTGATCGGATAACTGCTTCATCCTGCGTTTCACATCTGAGCCAAACCGGAATTTTTCTTTTACGCGCTTCACGATAGGCTACCCGGTCAAATTTGTAGTTAAGACCTGTAAGCAAAACAACCTCCGGCTTCAGCTCCTCCATTTTCTCAGCTACGCCTTCACCAGTGAGTGAATCCGGACCTGATAAAGGCACTCCCTTCTCGCAATTTAAAACTGAATGCTGATATCCTTCCAGCATGGGATCGTCCCAGGACACGTTTTGTCCGAAACCTTTATCCGAATGCCCTCTGACAGAACAATCAGATGCATAGACGACATGCAGTGCACCGGGCGCTTCTTTCTCCATCTCGCGCCATAAAGGAACGCGGTATTGCACGGGATGTGAATCAAAAACAACAAGCTTTTTCATAGAGATATATAATTAGATCATCAGTCGAGGTCCAGCGCAGATATTGCCTGCCGCACGATGTCTTCGTTACCAACACCGAGCTTTCTTACCCGGCGCATACCGGCTAACCGTATCCCTTCCCGTTTGTTATCATCGGCTAAAAGCTCTTTACAGATCTTCGCACACTCTTCGGCATCATCCCAAAACAGCGCTTCTTCGCCTTCTTTGTACATTTCAACGTGTTCCGGCGTACGTTCTGCACAAAGCAATCCACCGACATAGGGCACTTCCACGGAGCGTCTTGTATGAAGATCCCGGTTTCCTTTTGAAAGCATGCCGATACAGATCTTAGCACCCTGGATGCCGGCTACATAGTCTCTGCCTCCCAACGCTTTCCCTTTATAATAAAACTGAAGTTTATCCCATAGTGGTGATTTCTGCCAGTGATCACCCCAGATTGTAACGGGAACGCCGAGAGTGACAAGTTTCAGTAGAAATTCATCGCGATTCTCTCCCGGCATCCATGTGCCGATAAAAGCGACCTCAGACCTGAACTTTTCATCAATTTGGGTAATATCAGCAAATGGTTTATGCATCTGCTCGTCATAAGACATAAACTGGCGGATGAGCTTCTTTGCCCCACGTTGTTTGTATTCATCAACGTTGAATGTTCTGAGGACTACACAAAGATCGTACATTCGAAGCGCACGTAATAATGAGAGGAATCGTCTCCCATCCCGGCCTCCGGTCGGATCATCATTATTATACAGAACGACCGGCACATTCCATTGCTTCAGTATTTTAATGCTTTGTGGCCCCAACAGCTCTCCGCTGTTAACCCATACGAGATCCGGCCGGGGTTCATTTTTAATAAGAGAACGCACCCATTTGTTTATAAGAGACTGTAGAAAAATATAACCTGTCCGATAATGAAATGCTCCTTTCCAGCGGGAGGTAAGAGAGGATGCTGCTGCAGAAAAAGGATTGCAGACAATTATTTCATGTCCGAGCCTTTCCATCGCCTGCGCTCTTAGTAAGGAGTTGGAATTCTTTTTATCTTCCCCGATATATACAATACGCATTACTTCTTATTTGTAAAAAATGATGTCAAAAAATTTCCCATGTATAACAACACGAGATACAGGAATACCATCTGGATCCAGGTCCGCAGGATGAACTGTATCATGTTCAGCACATTTTCAAACTGCATGAATTGAAAAATAGCCGTTGTAGACAGCAAACCGGTGAGAGCAAAAATGTTCTTATAAGGGACATTGCCTTTGTTTTCCCTCACTTTTAATACGATAACATCCCACAGAAAAAAGCATGGAATGACCAGTACAAATAAAAATCCCAGATAGAACCAGCTGAAAGAGGCCATTCCGAAACCGGCGAAATGCCCTACACGGAAACCTCCGAGAGCATTGGCGCCACCGCCTCTCTCAAACAGTACGTCTCCGTACGATGATGAATTCACTCTTTTTTTATCTATATCAAGACCAAAGATATCGATGACGGGTTGGGGAAAAACTGCCAGCGGCTTTTCAATAGCATAGGTTGTTGCCACGGGATCTACACCTCCTATTTTATCAGCGATCTCCAGGCTGGCATCATTGAATTTCAGGTTACTGAAGCGGCTCAGAAATATATTACTCAGATACGTTTCATCCCAACCTGTTGCGCTCACGCCGGAACTTTCCTCCCTCCGCCGTTCTATTGCTTCCTTATCGCCGTAGGTTTCGAGCGTAAGCCTGATGAGCTCATCTCTGGTAACGCTTCCGCGCTGCCCGCGTACGATCACCATTGCGGTTCCAAGGTCTGCCAGCGGACCGGTAATCAACCAAAGAGCGAGGCCTGCAATGATAAGATTACGCCGTGTCAATACTTTCGGATTGAAATAAGACAGCATCAGGCCTATAAAATATCCGAATGCCAGCCCCGTAAATCCAAACATAAATGCACCACGGTTGTTTCTTCCAATACTAACCAGGAACAATAGAATCACAAAAATGCCAAGCTGAAGCATCAGTCCTTTTTTATTCGGTTCATTTTTCCCGAACAGGTCTTTTATCAACAAAT
>JBEVKW010000391.1:0-5767 GCA_040509495.1 Chitinophagaceae bacterium
ACAAAGGATGCTGAAAAGAAATTTCATAAGCGGTTGATTTGAGGGATAAAATTAAGGTGATTTGCTAAGAAGTAATAAGTGTCTTTAGCGCTGGTTGGCGTGAATAGGAACGCAGCGGACGCGGCGATACGCGGCGGGCGCAGCGAAATACAATACGTTCCGCAGCTGTTTCGCCGCGTCTACTGCGTTCCTAAGCTATTTCGCCGCGTCCGCCGCGTATCGCCGCGTCCGCTGCGTTCCTAAGCTATTTCGCCGCGTCCGCCGCGTATCGCCGCGTCCGCTGCGTTCCTACCTAAGCCCTCCCATTCGCGAAATCCGCGTCTCTAAAAAATTTGTGTGGCCAGATTCCAACCTTTTCCCAACTTCACTCTCCTAATACTTGAACACATTTTTTGAAGGCGGAAACCAACATACTAATTGCGGTAATAAAGCAGGCGGGCTCGGGCGACGAAAAAGCCCAGGCCCTGCTATACCATCAGTTTTCCAAAGCAATGTATAACATCTGCCTTCGCATGACCGCCAGCCGGCAGGATGCAGAAGATCTTTTACAGGAATCATTCGTACTGGCTTTCCGGAATCTCCACCAGTTAAAAGATGCAGCGAGCTTTGGCGGATGGTTAAAACGGATCATTGTCAATGAATGCATCCGTTACAGCCGGCAAAAACTTCGATGGCAGGATCTTGAAGATCATCATCATGAACTGCCGGAAGATGATACCGGCAACTGGATCAGGGAAATTCCTTTTCAAAAGATAAATGAAGAGATCAAAAACCTGCCTCAAGCCTGCCGCACGGTGTTCAACCTGTATGTGATGGAAGATTATGCGCATAAAGACATTGCCACTGCACTCGGCATTTCGGAATCAACTTCCAAAAGTCAGTATCACCGGGCGCGGCAACTTTTAAAGGAGAGGATCTTAAAACTTCAGACCAATGGATGAATTCAAAAAATATTTGCAGGCAAACCGCGACTCACTGGATACGGATGAGCCGGCCCCCGCACTTTGGAATGGAGTGAAAGAAACACTTCATCCGCCAAAACGGATCCCGCTGTTCTGGAAACAACTCGCAGCAGCATGCGTTGTGGCTGCCATCGCCACCGGTATATATTTTTATACAAGACCGGGAGCAACCGTTGAAACCGCCCCGGGCGTGATCGCAAAAGACGACCAGCAGAAAACTGAAAAGCCTGACAGCCTGCATCGGTTGCCCCTGCCCGCGCAACAGCTCAACAAAGAAGTTGCATCGGTAACTGAACACGCAGAAAGCAAAACAATCGTAAAGACTGCACCGAAGAGAACAGCGCGTGCCTTGCCTTCAACGTCTGTAAAAGAATATCGTTCATTCGCGAAGCGAAAAGGTTCTCCGCACCCAGATACACTATACGGTTTTGAAAACATCGAAGCCAGCTACGCAGGCATGCTCGATATTCAACTCGAGAAATTGCGTACCCAACCTATTTACGCCGAAAGCCCTGAATATTTTTCCTTCTTTAAAAAAGAATTCCGGGACCTGGAGAAAGATGAAGAGAAGCTGAAGCAATTACTGATAACATCAGAAGATAAAACAGAAAGGCTCGACGAACTGATGCTGATCTATCAACGGAAGATCTCCATACTGAAGCAATTGCAATTCGAAATAAATAAAGTGAACAATAAGGTGAAGCAGACGAACGCCGGCATTCAGACGCAAAAGCCTTCTTACATCAATCTTTAAAGTATAGCCATGAAGAAAATATTTCCTGTTTTTTTAATCAGCTTTTGCCTGAGCTTAATGCAAAGCGACAGTATTGCGCAGCAGAACCAATCGGGCAAATTCGCCAGCGAGAACCGGAATGCAGTAAAGGTTCAGCCTAACAGACAGGGAGAACAATACTCAATATCTCCCGTTTATCCTGATACGCTGAAAAGAATAGTACGTGAAGTAGCGAAGGAAGTGCCGGCATACAAAAACGCCCTGATCAAAATTGTGAATACGGTCAGGAATATTGAGATCAGGACCTGGCCCGAAGCAAAAGTCAGGATCGTGGCTTTGGTAAACGTCGAAGAAAAAAAATCGGCAACGATCACCGAAGAAGAATTAATGGAGACCGGTGGTCTTGGTTTGAAATCCTTTGGCAATCGTGTCGAGATCCAATCGGTCAATCCTCCAATTCCAGAAAGAATATCTAACAGGATAAAGAAGATCGTTGTTGATGGAAAGGAGAACGTATTGGCCACAAACGCCCAGGGGATGGTCATCTATAACAAACTGCCTGATCTTTATCAGTCCGGCGTTGATGAATCAAGGTGGTCAGAATTTGCTACACGCAAGATGACTATTTATCTGCCTGATAGTTGTCGCCTTGATATCGACAACCGGTATACAAACATTCTTATTGTAAATGATATTAGCGAGGGCCGTTTCAAAATGTCCCGCAGCAACCTGGATGCAAGAAACTTCCATAAACTGAACATTGCCGCCGATCTTTATAATATCAATATTTCTGATGTAGACGAAGCAGAACTTGAATTGGAGAGCGGAAGCTTTACGGCAGGTGCGATACGCTTAGTTGATCTTGATTCAAAAAGCTCCGAGATCGATTATGAAGGAGGCGAACAACTTTACCTGCGCAGTCAAAGTGACCGTATTATTGTTGACGAGATCGCAAGAGTTGATGGAAGGAAAATGTATGGAGATCTTCGGATCGGTAAATTGCTGAAGTCAATTGATATCGAAGGCACGAATGCCGATATAAAGATCAGAACAATTACGGCTGATGTGGAATCAGTAAAGATCAATGATAAGTATGCTGATCTTCGTTTACCCGTTAAAAGTACACCAAACTTCCTGGTCGCTTTTAAAGGTGACAACTCAACAGTGTTCGCTCCTTTTGAAAAACAGGCGACCACAGAAGTAGAACTAACACTTGAGCCGGTGAACACAGCAGATCTAAGAGCTGAATTGACCAGCACAACAGCTACTGCTAAAAAAGCTACGCATGGCGGTCTTTCGCAGGAGCGTTTTGATGAGCTGCGGCTTGAAGTGCTGAGAACACCGGTTGAAAAAAAAGCGAAGGCGATCAACGATATAATCACCAGGTATGACCAGCTCAAAATCGGCAAAATAGGTCCCGCTCAATTCAAAGGATCCGGTGGTGATACAACCGGTAAGCACACCGCCTTCAACATCACCTGCAATCAATGCACCGTCGACTTTAAATAAGTCTTAACAGACTGTAAGGTTTGCAAAAACAATCCCGCAATGGGCAGGGACGTTATTGCCCTGCTCTAACCAACCATCAAACCATTCTGCATGAAATTTTCATCCAACCAACTGCGGTGGGCGATCTGTGTATTGTCCATTCTTCTCAATGCCTTCAACTCCGAAGCCCAGTACAAGAAAAAAATTACCGGATTACTGATCGATAGCAGCAATAGTAAACCCGTACCCTGGGCCACAGTAGGACTCTACAAGGCAAATAATACGCAAAAGCCATTGCAGAATCTTTTTTCAAACAGCAAAGGAAAGTTCGAATTCACTGAAGTTGATACGGGACAGTATAAAGTTATTGTGACCTATACGGGTTATCGTGAAAGTGAAACAGATCTGAAAGTAGATTCGCTACAGATCAATATAGAAATGGAACCGGTGGTGTTGATCCCTGAATCCAGACAAATGACAGGAGTGGTGGTCAGCGGGTCTGTCAGGAAGCCGCTGCTGGAACAGGAAGATGAGAAGATGATCTTTAACTCAGAAACCGATCCGTCTCTTGAAGGATTGACAGCAGTGGATGTGTTAAGAAAAACGCCGTTTGTATCTGTGGATGGTGACGGTAATATCCAGTTGAATGGCCAAACCAATTTTAGAATATTGCTGAACGGAAAGGAAACGGCGATGTTTGCCCGGAATTTAAAAGAAGCGTTGAAATCTTTCCCTGCGGGTCTGATCAAAAAAGTCGAGGTCAGTACAAATCCATCCTCCAAACATGACGGCGAAGGAGTAGGGGGCGTGATCAATATCATCACGCAGAAAAAAGTGATGGGATATAATGGTAGTGTCGGTGTATCGTACAATACTACTAATACTTATAATGCCAGCGGAAGTCTCAATGTGAAATACGGAAAGATGGGATTGTCCGGTTATTATGGTATGGGTGGAGGAAGACCTCCGGAATACAATAGCCATTCAGAAGTGGAATCATTAAAGCCTGTAGCCTTTCAGAAACGCATTTCCGATAGTCGCGGACAAAGTGAATACAATCACAAATATGGAAATCTGGAATTTGCATGGGATATTGACAGCCTCAATACGCTCAGTATTAATGGCGGATTAAATGGCGGTGGAGGAAATGGAGAAAACAGTATGCGGTATGCTACCTCGTTGCCTGCTAATGGAGGAGTTCAGGAAAGCTTCCTGAATACAGCGAGTGATTATAACTATCCGGGTTACAACCTTGGCCTTGACTATGTCCGAAAATTGAGAGGCATTGCAGGAAGAGAAATTTCTTTCAAGGCTTACTATGATGACTCAAAAGACGACAGCTATTCAACCAGTGAACAATTGAATCCGGGAGCAGACAGGTTTGTAGTAAATGATAACCGCGCACCAAATAAGCAGGGAACTATTCAGCTTGATTATACACATCCCTTTAAGAATGGCAATAAGCTCGAAACAGGAGTGAAGTCGATCATTCGAAAAGCGTACTCCGACTATACGAGCATGATCAGGTATGACAAATCCCAGGAGTATATCGAAGATGAGGCCAACTCCAACAACTTCAACTACCGCCAGGATGTGTACAGCGCTTTCGCTACGCATTCTTTCAAATGGAAAACGATCAGCTTCAAACTGGGCGGCCGTTTTGAACAAACACATATCGATGGTGATTTTGTCAAAACAAATACACGGGTGCAACAGGATTATGGAACATTCCTGCCCAACGTGTATCTGTCGCGCAAGTTCAACAAGATCCACAATGTTACACTGTCTTACAGTAAAAGACTGCGAAGGCCTTATATCTGGGATCTGAACCCGTTTGTGTCTAACACAGACTCGTTCAATATCAGTTATGGTAATCCGAATTTGGGTCCTGACATCATTCATGCAATCGAGTCTGGCTATTCTGTGTTCAAAGGAAATACCAATATCAATTTTCGGTTGTCGCAAAGTTTCAGCAACCGCCAGATCACCCGTTATACCGTATTTGATGATGCAACTGGTGTTGCTGCAACGATCACCGAGAATGCAGGTATAGCAAGGGTAACGGGTCTGAACATCAACATCTCAACGAAATTCACCAAAAAACTGAGTTTCAGCACGGGCACTGGTGTACGATATACCGCCGTGAAGAACCGTCACCGGCCTGACCAGCGGAACAGTGGCTACGGTGGTTATGCGCACGCCAATACCAGCTACCAGTTTAATAAAAAATGGACCGCCTATATATCAGGCTATTTCTATCAGGCTGATCCGCAATTGCAGGGGCAGGGTGGCCGTAATTTCAACTATACTATCGGAACCAACTACAAGCTCTTCAATCAAAAGCTGACAGCAGGCATTTCCGCCGTCAACCTTTTCCGCAAATACCAGGACTGGCGCTCTTTCTTCCAGGATGAAAACTTTATCCGCAGTGGCTTCAGCCGCAGCGTGGTGCGCAATATCAGCTTCAGCCTCCGCTGGAACTTTGGTAAGCTTACGGAGAACGTTTCGAGGAAGAGGGGAGTGGCGAATGATGATATTAGGAAGTGACGAGGGACGATGGCCGATGACCGATGACCGATGGCCG
>JBEVKW010000392.1:0-4216 GCA_040509495.1 Chitinophagaceae bacterium
GATCAGCGTAATCTGCGGGAACCTACGCCATTCGAATTATCGAAAGTTCAATAAAGAAAACATTATGGAAATCAGATTTCAAAATAGTCCTGCCGAAACAAAAACAATGACCACGGAACAACTCCGTGAGAATTTTCTGATCGAGAACCTGATGCAGGACGACACGATCCAACTCGTCTATTCACATTATGACCGCGTGATCGTTGGTGGTGCAAAACCAACCAGTAAATCCATCGACCTTCCCAATCACCCCGAACTCCGCGCAGAATATTTTTTAGAGAGAAGAGAACTTGGCATTATCAACGTTGGCGGCAACGGAGTGGTAACTGCTGATGGAGTTGAATATCCACTGGAAAAACTGGAATGTGTTTATCTCGGAAAGGGGACAAAATCTGTTAGCTTCAAAAGCAGCCATGAAAGCTCTCCAGCGCTGTTCTACCTGCTGTCAGCGCCGGCACATCAAGCTTATCCAAATACAAAGTACACGAAAGAGCAGGCTGCTCCGGTTAATCTTGGTGACACCTCTACCTCCAATAAAAGAACGATCTATAAATACATTCACCTTGATGGCATCAAGAGCTGTCAGCTGGTGATGGGCCTGACGGTGCTCGAACAAGGCAGCGTCTGGAATTCTGTTCCACCACATACGCATACACGTCGCATGGAAGCTTATTTCTATTTTGATATTCCTGAATCGCACCGTGTATTTCATTTCATGGGAGAGCCACAGCAAACGCGTCATATCACGATGACGAACTATGATGCGGTATTGTCTGCACCATGGAGTGTTCACTTCGGTTGCGGTACATCCAACTATGGATTTATCTGGGGAATGGCCGGAGAGAATCAGACCTTCACCGACATGGATCCGGCGCCGATCGCGAATTTACTGTAAGCTCAGGCGGGAAAGATTTGCGTACCGCTAATGGCCGCGAATGAACACGAATGCAGGACTAAGGATTGGGATGCTTTTTAAAAAAGATAGATTAAAGGGATGAGTTCAATAGGTTCTATATTTTCTGATAAGAATAAGAAGCAAAAGGTTTTTTGCTTTGGAGAGTTGTTGCTGCGTATGTCGCCATCTTTGGGACGGCAGTGGATACACAGCAACCAGATGCCCGTATATATAGGAGGAGCCGAGTTGAATGTGGCAACGGCATTGGCGAACTGGCAATTGCCGGTGACGTATTCGACAGCATTGCCTTCGCATTATTTATCGGAAGAGATACTGGAGGAGTTGAGAAGCAAGAATATTGAAACGGATAGAGTTCATTTTTCAGGTAATCGTGTCGGCACTTATTATTTGCCGCAGGGTGCTGATCTGAAAAATGCGGGTGTGATCTACGACCGCGCGCATTCTTCCTTCTGGGATCTTAAACCCGGGATGATCGATTGGGATGCTGTTCTCGACGGTTGCTCCTGGTTTCACTTCAGCGCGATCAGCCCGGCATTGAATGAGATCTCTCCTGCCGTTTGTGAAGAAGCTTTACGGGCTGCGAAAGCAAAGGGATTGATCATTTCAGTCGACCTGAACTACCGTGCGAAATTGTGGAAGTATGGCAAAGAACCGAACGAGATCATGCCTTTGCTGGCCGAATATTGTGATGTGATCATGGGAAATATCTGGGCAGAAGAAAAATTACTGGGAACGCCGATCGATAATGCACTTGTCGACGCAAATCAGAAAGATTCCTATCTCGCCCACAGCCGGAAAACATCACTGGCGATTTTGGATAAATTCAGGAACTGTCGCGTAGTCGCCAATACATTCCGGTTTGATGCAGGTAATGGCGGCATCGAGTATTACGCGACATTGAATACAAAAGAAGCGCAGACAGTATCTGTCGACTTCGCCATTGACAAAGTGGTAGATAAGATCGGTAGCGGCGACTGTTTTATGGCCGGACTGATCTATGGCCTTTATAAGGAAGAATCACCTCAGCAGGTGATCAATTTTGCAGCTGCAGCGGCTTTCGGCAAACTGCAGGAACGATCGGATGCTACTTCACAGAAAGTGGCGGACGTAAACGAAACAATGAAAAAGTATGGAGCAGCAACAGCAAATAATTGAGCAGATAAAAAAGCAACGCGTATTGCCGTTGTTTTATCATGATGATACAGAAGTGTGCGTGTCAGTTACACGAGCTTTGTATGAAGCAGGCATCCGCGTAATTGAATTTACGAATCGTGGCAAAGCCGCGATGGATAATTTCAAAGCAATGCATGCAGCAAAGAAAGATGGGATGAGCGATCTGCTGCTGGCCGTAGGAACGATCCGCACTGCTGATCAGGCAAAATCATTTATCGACGCTGGTGCTGATTTCCTGATCAGTCCTGTTTTTGATGCAGATGTATGCGATATGGCATACATGCACAAGGTTCTCTGGCTGCCGGGATGTATGACGCCGACAGAAATACATGTTGCGGAGAATGCAGGATGTAAACTGGTGAAGTTGTTTCCGGGCAATGTACTTGGACCAGGTTTCGTAAGTGCCATCAAGGAGTTATTTCCTAAGATGGATTTTATGCCGACGGGTGGAGTGGAAGTGACTGAAGAGAATATCGGTGCATGGTTTGGTTCCGGAGTTTGTGCGGTTGGGCTTGGCAGTAAGATGATCAGCAAAACAGTTTTAGCAAATAAAGATTACGCAACCATAACCAGGCTGGCCAAGGAAGCACTAACGATCACAGCCAACATCAAAAAATAACGACATGCAGCAGCAAGCCATAGGAAAAGCAATAGGGAAGTACAGATGGACGATCTGTGGCCTCCTTTTCTTTGCAACAACGGTTAACTATCTCGATCGACAGGTATTGAGCTTGTTAGCGCCGGAATTGTCCCGCGAATTCGGCTGGACTAATACGGATTATGCAAACATCATCACCGTATTTCAATTAGTATATGCGATCTCCATGTTGTTTGCCGGAAGGATCATTGATAAGCTCGGCACGAAATGGGGTTATATCTGGGCGATCATTATCTGGTCTATCGGCGCGATCATGCACGCCTATGCAATTCCTATCGGGGAAAGTACCAATTCCTTACTGGCATGGATTGGCATCGCTGCCGTACCAGCATCTATTTTGGGATTTATGATCTCCCGCGCTGTATTGGGTTTTGGTGAAGCAGGCAACTTTCCCGCAGCTATCAAGGCTACTGCTGAATTTTTCCCTAAGAAAGAACGGTCGCTTGCAACCGGTATTTTCAATTCGGGATCGAACGTTGGTGCAATCCTCGCACCCATTACTGTACCATGGATTGCTATACACTGGGGCTGGCAAACCGCCTTTATTGTAATTGGAGCCGTTGGTTTTCTCTGGTTGCTTTTTTGGGCATGGTTGTATGATAGTCCGCAGAAGAAATTATCCGCAGAAGAGCTGGCATACGTTCAGCAGGATGGAGAAGATGTCGTTGTTGCGGTTGACGCACCAGTAGAGAAAGTCAAATGGACCAAACTGCTCGCCTATAATCAGACATGGGCGTTTGTTATCGGAAAATTTCTGACTGATGGCGTTTGGTGGTTCTTTCTTTTCTGGTTGCCCAAATATCTTCAGGCGCAATACGGCATGGAGAAAACAGAGATCACGTTCCCGCTGGCAGTGTTATATACCATGACCATGTTCGGCAGTATTGGTGGTGGATGGTTCCCGGTTTATTTTATAAAGAAAGGATACTCTCCTTATGATGGCCGGATGAAGGCCATGTTATTGATCGCTATTTTCCCTTTGGCCTTGCTGGCCGCACAGCCGTTAGGTGATATCAGCTACTGGATGCCGGTGATACTGATAGGTATCGGTGCTTCTGCCCACCAGGCCTGGAGTGCGAATATCTTTACAACCGTATCTGACATGTTCCCGAAAAAAGCAGTTGGTTCCGTAGTGGGAATCGGCGGTATGGCCGGTGGTCTCGGTGGTGTATTGATTTCGAAGGTGGGTGGTGCGCTGTTTGATCATTATGAAAAACTCGGCCATGTTCAGACAGGGTATACGATCATGTTTGTGTTTTGTGCAGTGGCCTATTTGATCGCATGGGTTATTATGAAAGCATTGGTACCAAAGTACAAGCCGATCACTGATCTGTAAAAGAAGAGATTTTAATAAATTGAAGGATCAGCAGTAATGCTGGTCCTTTTTTTGTACTGGCGTAGGGGAACGCGGCGAACGCGACGATACGCGGCGAACGCAGCGAAAACAGCCGGAGAAGATATGTATTTCG
>JBEVKW010000393.1:0-4079 GCA_040509495.1 Chitinophagaceae bacterium
ATACGAACACAGGCTCATCATATTTACCTACACCTGGAACGAAGTGAGATTTCTTAATCGCATCCCACTGGCGAAGTGATTCAAACCGCTCATCATTTTGGTACTCCCTATACAGATTCCACAACTCTTCTAATGTCCCCATTGCTTTATCTCCACTCTAAAAGGAATATCGAACGGACTCTTAACATCTTCCATTGTTTTCTTAATCAATGGTAGGTAGTGATCTACTAAGTCACTTCTAATCTCCCAGAGAATAGAGTCGTGGACCTGTAGCAGCATCCTACATTCAGCCGGATTGTCAACTTCCTCGTAGCACTTTATCATCTGCCGCTTGACGATTTCAAATGCCCCTCCCTGAATGTACGCATTAAACGCCTTGTGATGGTCACCGGCATTAAGAAAATGACGACGGCGACCTGTCCACATTGGGATATACCCGTTTCTCTTTGCGTATCTGTATGCAATAAGGATAACGCGCTCAATATCCGGGTAGGTGTTGAAGAAGTTTTCCTTAATCCACTTCGCTCGCATATGGGTAACACCGAATACCTCACTTATCCTTCGCGCTCCCCCACCAAATTCGATAGTATAAGTGAGTGTCTTTACATCATGCCTCTCCATTCCCAATTCGTCAGCCATTTCACTGAACACATCTCGCTCTGGATCAGAGAATGCAGCAACTAGTTGGTCCTCCTTACTAGTAGCCGCAGTAATTCGGAACTCTAGTTGTGAGTAGTCTGCCTCCCACAATTCATATCCCTCGGCAGGAATGAATGCCTGTTTGAGTGATCCATTCCACGGTTTCGACGACGACCTAGGTATCTGCTGTAGATTCGGCTTCTCACAGGATAATCTACCTGTCACGGTGCCATGCTGTTTGTAATTAGGACGCAACCTACCGTCTGGTGAAACTAATTCTAGGTATGGCCGGTAATTACTAGTGACTGTCTTTTGCCAGCCTCGATACTCCAAAACCATAGAGGCTACAGGATTCTTGGATAATGCGAGCATCTCTTCGTAGCGCGACATTGTCATCTTGTTAAATGAAGGCTTGCCACCAGGAGTATCACTTACTTTAGTGAGATGAAGTCTATTAAAGAACAAATCAGTCAGAGCAATCGGACCTAACTTATCGTAGCCAAGTTCATCTAAAATCTCTCCCATCCGCAATTCACCAATACCAAGTTCCCTTTGACATAGTTTACTGTTAAGGCGAACGCCCCTGGATTCCATCTCAATAAGCACGCGCATAAATGCGCGCTCGGTGGGCCAAAGGTCATCGAATCCTTGCTTGATAAACATTGGAAAGAGATACTCGAATAGTGGGAGAGTAAGTTCGGTGTCGTTGGCAGCATATTCATACATCAACTCCGCTGGGGTTTCAGCCCATCCATAAGCAGCAACGTGAGCATTGAAGAATTCGGTTCGATTCTTACCATCTAATCCTAACAGAGTCTTGCTGAGATAGTCGAGTGATTTCTGCTGCCAATTCTCATTTACCATATGAGCCATGAGCATTGTATCGTACCAATTATCCAGTACCGTGATGCCAAGTGTTGCAAGTGAGACAATATCAAACTTGGCGTTGTGGAATACAATTCTCGGATGCTCTTGGATTAACTTGTTTAGTTGAGATAGAACCGACTGATCCAGATTACTGCTACTGTGTCGAAAAGGAAAGTAGTTTGAAAATACTGCACCGCTTCCTTGGTAGTCGAATGCCAGGGACAATCCCAATGCGAAACCTCGACCGTCGCGTAAATCATCTAACGTTGCCTCCGTATCTACTGCTAGTGTTGACGATTCATATGCACGTTCAATGAATTGAGAGGCAAACTTCTCATTCATCACCTGCTGACTCGAAGTCAGGCCCCTTTTCTGGTTCTGTAACATTTTTCACCGCCTCATTATGTATGTGTCCTAGTATTGACTTATCAGTTTCTTTGTCCTGCTTCTGGAATCCCAAACTCCCAGGTACTCGCTGAGCAATGAATGTATTGAATGGTTTAGACAGTCTGATCTTTAGTGCATTGATTTCTACGTTGTTACCGCTCGGCCACAATCCTATCACAGTTGTAGCCTGCGCTGTGAGATATTGTGATCCGAATATGTCTGCCAATTTCTTTGGTCGTTTGTTATCCGCCTGGGCCTTACGATTGTGATGAATGAACCAGATGAAAGTCCCATTCTCTGCTCTGAGTTTAGACAGTGGACTTAGAATTGATTTGACTACCTTCTCGCTGGAAATCTCATCGGCTGTAGTCGTAGAGAGTGAGTCAATGATAATACCGTCTGGTTGGTATTTCTCTACAACAGCCTTCAACCATTTCTGCTCTTGTCCTTTGTCTAGGGAGATATCATGGCCGATTGGGATTAGATGAAGGTTAGCCTGTAGCAATTCAATGTCAGCCGGTGGCAGATTTTCAATTAACTGGTCTACGAAATGCTTTAAGTCCGCATGGCCCATTTCGAGACTCAGAATCATAATCTTGGCTTCTCTACCCATTGACCATCCGAGAAATTCTCTTCCGAGTGCCATGTTAATACCGAATTCGACCGAGAGCGTTGTCTTAGATGTTCCTGGTGGGCCAGAGAAGAATAGGAGTCCTCCCTTCTGGATAATGTCGGGAATAACCCACTCAACTTCAATTTTAGTCTCAACGAAATCTCTAAGCCCATAAATCGGATACCCACCGTCTGCATCTAGTCCAGTTTGCGGATTGAGCGGGTGCTTTTGTCGTACATAAGAAATTAGATCGAGTAATCTAACCATCCTATCTTGTCGGTGCTTAAACTTGCCCCATCTTTCGTCCGCATGAATCAGAATTGCGAATGCTTCCTCATCCGACATTCGTTTCTCAGCACAGATGTAGGCTAATCTAGTTAGTGCGGACGATCGACTACCATCTTTAATGTCCCGCTTCTTGAAGAATTCAAACTCTTCCTCGGACCATGCGAATTTTGCTACCACATTGAGCACATCTGGCAATTCATTTATCTCCACCGACGACTTAACTAATCTCGGGGGGTCTGGAATCTTTTCAAAAGCCGCCGGGCTGTAGCGATTGGATGTTTGGCTGAGTAAACTAACCGGCCGCCCAATTTTGTGATTCAATGTACCTGGCGGCCGCAATACCTGATTAATGTCCCAGCCTGACTTGTCGGCACCTAATTTGTACGCTAATGCTCGATTAATACTCTCAACAACATTAGGTTCGGCTACAGGGCCGTCAAACATCCAATACCAATGTTCGTGATCTTCTGAACTTGATCGAATTTTGATGGTAGGTTGTGGAATACTCTCCATACTTCCGTTACCTGGCAAATTACCGTCGAATTCAACCCATGCGAGATTTGTCGCCTGGAAGAACTCTTTTTTAGCCGATCCCTGATTGAACACAGAGGGGCTAAAATACATGTTGTTTGTACCAGCATTAATCATGATGTGCTGGCATATAGACTCCATTTCACTAGGGTATCTAAAGAATTCCTGCTTCCATGCTTCCATGCCAGGAGGGGAGAAAGGTAAGTAAATATACCCGTCTAAACCCTGGTAGACGAAGTTGAAGAAATTCTTTAGATCATCGCGTCTAAGGCCAATTGTAGTAACATCGGGCAATCCTCAGCCTACTTCCTTCTATTGATCCGTGTTTGCCTTCGGAGCGCACTTTTGCGCGAATCTTCCTCGGATTGCTCGATGGGAGGCTCTGTAAGGTGAGATTGCTTCCATGCCTTCCCATTACTTCGGAATGAGTTACGAATTCCTGTTTTCTTACTTGGCTTTGGATTGCTCGCCATTTATCCTCCTTTTTATTGCCTCCTTTCTTGCCTTTGGCTCGGAACCGTACTTGTGGGACCATTTTTCAGCGATTTTGGGGTGCTTAGCCCAAAGATACTTTCTCTGGGCCTCGCTCCTAAATGGCATTTTCCCTCCTAATTTCCGGTCGAATCTTCCCGCTCACACGCAGGGCATTTATCCTGCGGCAGATACATTACATTATGCCTCTTACAAATCTGGAAAGCGAGTTGTTCGGGCACTTCTCTCCTTAATAGTTAGAAACCCGCCCGGTCCCTGCACC
>JBEVKW010000394.1:0-4387 GCA_040509495.1 Chitinophagaceae bacterium
TGAGATCAGCTGGTAGTCTTTTGTTTCTTGTTTAAAATGCCAGATTCCCTCGAAGTTGTCTATCAGAAGATCGAGCGCTTTGTTGATCAGCTCTGTCATTTGATCATCGTTTATCTTTATATCTATTGCTTCACCGACACTGACTTTTTCAGTAAGATGTTCGGAAAAATAGTTGGGCAGGTTATCGGCATTCAGCCGATGGAACAGCAGTTCAATATCGGGTGGGTTACAATGTTCGGCCGCTGTTGACTGATCTGCAGAGAGCTGCAGTAGCTGAATGATCCGTGATGGATGAACGATCACGGAGCGATGGTCTCTCTGTTCTTTTTCCAGGAAGATTCCAGGTAATTCGGTGTTTGATCGAACCAATGGTTCGCAAAGATTTACAATGGCCCAGGGTGAGTAATTGTCCACCGCGTTTGCAAGCCGGTGATGATCGGCACGTGCCGCGTCTCCACTAGAAATGATCCTGTATAAAAGATTTCTCTGGTTGCATAAGCCGGCGAGGATCCTGCCGGTTCGGCTGTCGTTATCGATTATGACAAGTCTTTTACCGGAACCTGCGCGCAATGGCGTTGAACTTTCAAATGCCATTGATCCACCTGTTTGCCACCAACCTTTTCCATCGAGTGCAGGATGGTGGTAGTCTTTTCTTTTAGAAAGTGTCCGGATCATTGTTGCAAGTGCGGTCGGCCTTAACTTTTGCTTATTGATTTCAAAAGCTCCGCTCTCGTATTGGCCATTGTTCAGGCAGATAAGCGAATTCCAGTCTACCGCACCCAGCAATCCCCAGGCAGTGATACCTGTTACCGGAATATGTTGCTGGCAAAGATTTTCCGCGATTTTAAAATGCTGATAGAACCATTTCATTTGTTGCTCGCGGGTACATGCCAGTTGACATTCTGTTAGTGCTAGCGGGATCTTGTAACGCCACCAGGCTTCTGCCAGCAGGTTTGCGGCACCTTTCATATGACCGCTTCTTGCAGCTTCGGTATCAGCATAAGCCTGCACATGGTTGTGGCCATGTGTATGGACGGGATAGTGTTCGATCCTCTCATCAAGGAATCGTTCAGATGTTACGTAGTAATTGAATCCGGCAATCCCCGGAGGGCAGGGGTTTTCCAGGAAGAAGAACAATTCATCTTCATCAATGCCGTTTGCGGTAAAATATTTCCAGGCAGCATGTTCTTCGTTTACGCTGGCTGTCAGAAGATCATACGTCAGCCATCTTCGCTGGTTCTCAAAATCTGCCTGATACGCAAGAGCAGGCGTGCTATAAGTTTTGGAAAGGTCCTCTGTTTGAACAAGTGTGGCTTCAGGATTGATTTTCCGGATGGCCTGCATGGAGAGAACGACTCCTTTCAACTGGTTGATCAGCATTCTTACGAAGCCTGCATCAGTTTTTACATGTGGATACCAGAATCCGTATAGCCCACTGAACCGGGCTGTCGTCAGGGGTTCATTTACCGGAGTGTAATAGTTGATCCACGGAAAAGTTTCAGCAACCTGTTTTGCGTAGGCTGCAAGTTTTACAGGAAAATCCATGTCAAGCAGGTCAGTATGTAATGGTCCGCTTCCGTGATGGATCAGTCCTGCAATAGGGGTGATATTCCTTTGCCGCAGAATGTTGAGCTGGTTTGTTGTCCACGCCCATTCCTGCATCTTTTCTTCCTTGGGAAAATGTCGCTCCCACAAAATGGGATATCTGAATTTGGTAAAACCGAGCGTACATAATTTGTTGAGATCGTCCTGCCGTTCATAGTGTCCGGTTTCTTCCAGCTGATCCCTGTACACATCGCCGACGCGATTGATCGTACATTCCATTCCACCCCAGATCTCCGGTTTAGTGCAATGCGATTTTTTGTTCATCGATTTTATTTTCCGGTGCTGATAAGACCGTCAGTTTTTTAAACAATTTTAAGGACTGCGCTACGACCTGGTCCATATTATAATATTTATAGGTGGCAAGGCGCCCGGTGAAATGGACCTTCGTAAGTTTATCCGCGAGGTCTTTATACCGGCTGTATAAAATTGAATTTTCCGGCCGGGGAACGGGATAGTATGGATCACCTTCAGCCTTCGGATGTTCATATACTATTGTGGTTTGACGATGCTGCTGACCTGTCAGGTATTTGAATTCGGTGACACGCGTATAAGGCTGATCGTTTGGATAGTTCACTGTTCCCGTAGGCTGGTGATTCTCCTCATTTATTGTATCGAAAATGAATTCGATGGACCGGTACGGCAGTTTTCCGTAGCAGTAATCAAAGAAATAATCGATCGGGCCGGTATAGATCATTTCCTTGAAAGGGATCAGATCGGCAATTTCTTTATAGTCAGTATTGACCATTATCTTGATATTCGGGTGATCAAGCAGTTTCTCAAACATCCTTGTATATCCGTGCATGGGCATTGCCTGGTACTTATCGGTGAAGTAACGGTTATCGCGGTTATTGCGAGTAGGTATCCTGGCGGTTACTGATGCGTCGAGTTCGCTCGGATCAAGATCCCATTGTTTTTTAGTATAACCCTTAAAGAATTTCTCATATAGATCTTTACCAACCTTATTCAAGACAACATCCTCTGAGGTAAGGATCTGGTCTTTCTTTACAGCCTTTGATGCAAAAAAGGATTCAACTTCCTCACTTGTCAGGTTCAGTCCGTAAAGAGCATTGATCGTGTTCAGGTTGATCGGTATTGGTACCAGCATTCCATCAACACTCGCTAAGACCCGGTGTTCGTATGGGCGCCACGAGGTGAATTTCCCCAGGTAATTAAAGATGTCCTCACTGTTTGTATGGAAGATATGCGGTCCATATTTATGTATAAGGATACCCGCTTCATTGTAAAAATCAAAAGTATTTCCCCCGATATGATTTCGTTTATCAATGATCAGGATCTTTTTTCCCGCTTGGGACGCTAAACGTTCAGCGAGTACAGCACCGGCAAATCCAGCTCCAACAATTAAATAGTCAAACATACCTTATGAAATTTTAAGTTACCCTCACATTTGAGATGGGGTGAAGAAGCGATAATGGCATTATGGAGCTTCTGAAGAAATTTTTTCTATCTGAAGAAGTCAATTAACGAGCCAGTTGTATCATCGCTGAGTGCAGTTGGTAATCTGATACTCTTAAGTGAATAAGATGTTTAAGGTTTTAGTAATACGCAAATCAGCTTGAATAGAATGACGATAAGGGAATATAATACCGGGAAAGTATTGCTGATGTTAAACAGCATACCATTCAGGCAGGGATATCTACCCGGCTTTCGACCTGATCTGCATAGTTGGCTCTACCTGCCGGTAATCCGGCTTGGGATACGCCAAAGGCGTTCAGTGCTATTCGTGTACCATCGTATTGATCATCTTAAAATGCGAATTCGTTTTCAGGTAATAGGGCGAGTATGCCGGAACGACTATTCCCTGCCCCGCGTCAAGCGCGGTCGCAGTACCATCTATAATGATCTCGACACTGCCGGCAACCACCTGTATGAAATTGTCGATCTTGCGCGTTGTCCTGTTGAGACTTTCCTGGCTGTCGAAAGACATTGTACAAACGCTGCTGGTATATTTTTTAATTATCGTCTTTGTTGCCACTGATCCTGCTGAATATTCAATGATCTCTATGGTTATATGAATAGCAGAATCCTCAAATTCCGACTCTTCGAACTCTTCTTCGGGATATTTTGTGTCCATGTTTTTATTTGGTTTAAAGCGGCAAAAGAAAGGGACCGGATAAAGATCCAGTCCCGTGTGACAGGTATTTCTGTTGATAGAAACTACTTGTGAAGAAACCCACTCTGGACTCGTTATACAGAACAAAGCTCTTCGGAAACTGTCTGTTGCGCTTTGGTGGACTAACAGATAGTAATTGAATTATTTTATCTTTCAGACACGGTCTTACTCTTTTCTTTTTGTTTTCAGCATTTCCAGTGATTTCTGCTGCAATTCGAAAGTCATTTGCTGGTCTGCCTGTTCATTTTTATTCTTTACCAGGTCTGCCTGCAGTGATTTGATCTTGTCTTCAATTCCCCGTCCATCACTTTGCAGGGAGGCGATCTTTTTACGCGAATCGCTCACCTGGTCTTCCTGTTTTTTTATATCCTGTTCGAGACTGTAGGCCGTTGTACTGGCCGGAAATCCCTGAAGGAAAGTTTCTGCGCTGGCCCAGAGAGTTGGATCGTTCTGCGGGGATATGAAATTTTCATTGCCGGTCGTCATCAGGAGATAAACTGTACTGTTGTTGATCTCTTCTTTATTCTTTGGCACTACTTTGAAATACATATCAACCTTTTGACTGCCAAGCGATGGAAGGGAGACGTTATTAAATATATAGAACCCATCTTTCTTGTTATTCTTCCAGAATAAAGAGCCGGTAGTTTCAGG
>JBEVKW010000395.1:0-19277 GCA_040509495.1 Chitinophagaceae bacterium
GGCATTTCGAGGAAAATCGAAATGCCGCTGCTCTTTTTGACGAAATTTATCAGGGTTTCAAAGCGTTCGGTTTTCTTTCCAGATAATCTGTATAGGCCAGGGAGCCCAGCCGGAATCTTAGCGGTATAGAGGTGGCTTTTTCAAATTGCCATTCCTTCTTGCAAAAAAAGGTCTCGGGAATGTTTGCCCTCAACAAAATGCCAGGTTCGCTCACGGCGTTCCCTCCCGTGCACATAAAAGCCTTTTTTCTAGGAGGATACATCATTCCCTGTTTTTCCCCAACGAAGAAAGGATTGTCCAGTACCCTTAACCCCGCCATTTTAGGCGAGTTTTCCACATTCTTTTCTTGTGCAAAAATTTCCCCATTTAACAGGAGAATTAGTGCAACAAACAAACTAATTGATCGTTCCCGCATGCCGTATTCCTTTGTTTTGTAAATTTACGGCCTGATTTTTGATAAACGGCCGGATTTTTGTCTAAGTCTAATGCCTTATACATTTACCAGCCACTAAATGTCTGAATATTATGGCCCTTAGCCAAACGTTACAGCAGAAGCTTTTACAAAAATTATCTCCGCAGCAGATCCAGTTGATGAAACTGTTACAGGTTCCTACTGCTAATCTGGAAGAGCGCATCAAAGAAGAACTGGAAGAAAATCCCGCATTGGAACTCGATGATGAGAAACACGATGACAATGCAGATGAACTGAAAGATGAGTTCACAGATACGGGTGACACGGAATATGAAGAAAAGAGCGGAAGCGAAGATGAATACGACAATATCGATGTGAGCGAATATGTCCATGATGGAGATGATGATGTTGCCGATTATAAATTGCGGGATGATAATTATCCGGATGAAGAACAAAAGCAGATCCCCTTTAAAACGGAAGCAAGTTTTTACGAGACCCTGTTAAATCAACTAGGGCTGTTAAAACTCAGCGATAAAGAGCAGCGAATAGCCGAGCAGATCGTGGGAAGTATAGATGAAGATGGCTATTTGCGCCGCGAAACATCTGCGATCGTTGATGATCTCGCTTTCCGTCAGAATGTATCGGCAACTGACGAGGAAGTGGAAGCGATCATCCAGCGGATCCAGCGATTCGACCCTCCAGGTGTGGCTGCACGTGACCTGCAGGAATGCCTGCTTCTCCAATTGCAGCGTCAGAAAGATGAAGGCCGTGATGTCGACACAGCGATCATGGCCATCCGCCGCTACTTTGATGAGTTTACAAAAAAGCATTACGAAAAGATCCAGCGCGGTCTTAATATAGATGAAGAGCAGCTGAAAGAAGTGATGCAGCAGATCATCCGCCTTAACCCTAAGCCAGGTGGAAATGTAGGCGGTATCAATAAAGCCGAAAGCTATGTTGTGCCCGATTTCTTTATCATGAATAACGCCGGCAAACTGGAGCTGACACTTAATTCAAGGAATGCTCCGGAACTACGCATCAGTGAGGGCTACCGCGATATGATGAAAGAATATGACAGGGGTGCCAAGAAAGATAAGCGGCAAAAAGAAGCTGTTTTATTTATCAAGCAAAAAATCGATGCGGCCAAATGGTTTATTGACGCCATCAAGCAGCGCCAGCACACGTTGTTGAGCACGATGACTGCGATCATGAATCATCAGCACGACTTTTTCCTTACCGGCGATGAAACGACACTTCGCCCGATGATCCTGAAAGATATTGCAGAAAAGACCGGTCTCGATATATCCACTGTAAGCCGTGTGGCGAATAGTAAGTTTGTTCAGACAGAATTCGGAACCTATCGTCTGAAGTTCTTCTTCAGTGAATCTTTAAGTACAGATAGTGGTGAAGAAGTTTCTACGCGTGAGGTGAAAAAGATCTTGAGTGATCTGATCGAAGGCGAAAATAAAAAGCGTCCATTGAGTGATGAGCGATTGACGGAGTTGCTGCAGGAAAAAGGATACAATATTGCGCGCCGTACCGTTGCTAAATATAGAGAGCAATTAAATATTCCGGTTGCTCGTTTGCGTAAAGAGCTGTAGTTTGGCTTCGATACATGTTTTTTTAACGGATAATCTCCGTTATTTTCCCGCCGTTTCTGTGGTTTTACCCATGGTTTTGGCTTTGTTGTGAGTGATCTTTACAGGGTCATTGATCAGTGATATGAAAGGTAAAGATTGTAGCAACTAGCTTAGCAACCGGGAGCGGGGGAGGGAGTACATGTATATGGCGGGAGTAATTTCTGCCCTAACAATATTTCTATAAACCCAAACATCCATCGGCAGGTTGGTGGCGGGGGAGGGAGGGCCCGAAGGGCTGATGGGCGGAGCCGGAGAAAGGCGCCTTCCAAAACTCCCACTCATCATCCATCATCCGCCAACCCGACTGAATGATCCTCCGCCTGCTCTATACCCTCACCCTTGCCTGCATTATCCAGTTACACGGTTTCTGCCAGCAAATCCCCACTGACGATCACACCCTTAGTCAACGATACCCCTTCGTCAGCGCCGTCTTTAACCGCATCTTCAACAACACCGGGCTCGACTCCTTCTACCAAAAACTCTATGCCCTAAAAAAAGATAGCAACTCCGTCGTCTCCATCGTTCATATTGGCGACTCACATATACAGGCCGACTTCCTGTCCGGCACTGTAAGGAAAAATTTGCAGGAGTATTTCGGTAACGCCGGCCGCGGACTCGTGTTCCCCTACCAGATCGCCCTCTCCAACGCCCCGCAGGATATCGTCAGCTCCTCCAGCATCCGCTGGCAATTTAATCGCGTCGCTCACCCCGAAATTCAAATCACTTCCGGCATCTCTGGATATGCTATTACCACGACTGCAGAAGCAGCAAACCTGCGCGTTTCTTTACGAACAAGCTTTACCGAAGGTCTCCAGACTTTTAATAAGATGAAATTTTTTCTCGACACCAGCGTCAATACAAGCTGGATTTTCCAGGCAGATAATCTTGATATCCCACATACTCTAACACGGGGACCAAATGATTCAGCCGCATACCGCGAAGTAGAATTAAAACTACCAATCACCGGATTCACGCTGACCAGCCTGCCAACCAATGAACCTAAAGCCTTCTATGGTGTTTCTCTTGAAAATTCAGCCCCTGGCATCCTGTATCACACGATCGGTGTTAACGGCGCGCGTTATGATCAATACAATATCGCCCCTTTATTCTGGAAACAGTTACCGGCGCTCAAGGCTGACCTGTATATTATTTCTCTTGGAACAAATGAAGCGCAACGCGCCAGCTTTTTTGAATCCATGTTCGTAAAAGATCTGGAGGCATTCCTGGATAAATTGCGGCAAACGTCTCCTGGCGCATCCGTACTGATTACAACTGCCCCGGATTCTTACAGACAAAGGAGAACTTCCAACGCTGTATTGCAATCACTCAACAAATCCCTCTCTGCCTATTGCAATAAAAAATATATTCCTCTGTGGGATCTCTATCGTATCACCAATGGATATGGTTCGGCATATAGCTGGTCGCGGCGCGGTCTCATGAGCCGCGATAAAGTTCATTTCACTGCCGAAGGATACCGTTTGCAAGGCTCCTTACTTTTCAATGCCCTGGCAAAAGGTTATAATGATTATGTAAGCTCTCTCGCTTCCCCAAATTAAGACGCACGGTTTTTTGTGTGCGCGACACTTTCTATCCATCCTTTTACTTCTTCTTCTGTCTTATGCATTTTTTGAGCAAGGCGGCGGATAAGTTCATCTTCCTTGCCTGGCTCAAGCGCGAGATCTGCATCCGTAAGATCATAATTCACTTCCTTGATCTTTTCCTTCACTTCCGCCCATGGAGTTTCCAGGTTCAGTGTTTGCTTATTCATACTGCATAATTTCTTTATTGAAAACAATATTCGGGCCGGACAACCTGTCGGCGTCACTTCAAAGGGGTATTGCAGGAATGGCCAACTGCGTTTATTTTTCTCGCATAATAACCAACACCTCATGAAATCTTTTCTGGTAGCATGCCTGTTTCTCCTACAGGCAGGTGTAACACAGGCTCAATCCGATTCCGAATGGACGGCAGTTATGACCCAAAGTTCACTCGGTCAGTCATATAATGACTTCAAAACCCTTACCGAGCTCGAGACCTATATCAGGGAGCAGGCGCAGAAGAGCCGCGTCATCAACGAACTTGTATACGCGCGGGGAAGATGGCATGCCGTTGCAACAGAAACCGCTGTAAAAACAAATATTAGCTGGAAGTGGGAAGAGGATTTCCCGCAGGCATGGATCAAACAACAGTGGAACTCCGACAAGTATATTACCAAACTGACTTATGGTGATGACCAATGGGTGGCGATCATGACAGATCAAACACCCTTTGTTTCGCAAAGCTGGGCAAGCCGGGAAACATGGGACGAAGTGATCCAGTTTGCCCGCGATAAATGGAAAGAAGATACCAAATTCAATATCACAGACGTCGCTTACGGGGATGGCAAATGGTACATCGTGATGTCCCTGCTAAAGACATACGAGGCGCAATCCTTCAAACAAAGCGAAGAGTTTCCCACCGCGTGGATCAATGAAAAATATAAAGACAACTATAATATCAGCTCTGTTGAACATGATGGATCTGAATGGCACTTTATTATGACAAAACACGCCACAGGTCTGGGAGAAACCATCTTCAATCCACAGAAGGATTTTCCCTCGGCAAAGATCAAAGAACAGTGGGACAAAAGCCGGCGCATCAGTACGCTCGCCTTTTCCCGCGATATCTATGAAATGGATGATTTTGAGCGGGCCCAATTATTCGAAGGCATTGAGAATCGTGATAATAAGGAGAACACAAAAACGAACAGACAAAAAGCCGAAGAGAACCTTGCCGGGAAAAACTATCCTGAAGCGATCCGCTTTTATAAAGCCGCAATTGCAGATGGCGATACAGACGAGACGACCTATAACAATCTCGCCTGGTCACAGTTCCTCAATGGTAATTGTAATGAAGCGTTGGATAATGTCAATAAATCGATCTACGTTAAAAGCACTTCTTTTAATAATCATACTAAAGGTGCTATCTTAAAATGCCAGAATAAATGCGCTGAAGCAATTAAGTTCTATGATGAAGCGATCCGGTTATACAGGAAGGAAAAAGAAAAATTCACGACAACTGAATATTATGCAGACAGAGCTGCTGTAAAAAGATGCCTCGGCAATTACAGCGGAGCGATTGAGGATATTGAACTCGCCCTCACCGTTCAACCGGGTGACACACGACTAAAAGCAACATTGAAAGAGTTGAATACGCTTGCCGGTAACAGATAGTGAATCATGGCTGTCGTTATCACGTGAACAAACCGCCGGCAATATCCCGTGCGTACACGCAAAGTAAATTAACAGGCGGATCAAAATAAAACGCCAGGCCCTGCAAGGTTCTGAAAAATGCATTGGTTCTCCGTTGCTTTTTCAAAACGCTTATTGGTCCTGGCGTTTTTTATTGAAAGAAAATCTTAGAACGGCAGATCGTCGTCGCTGCTGGTAAACGTCGTGTTATGCACATCATCTTCAACAGGCGCAGGAGCTCCGGCACCGGCCGCACCAGCTTCTACTTTCCAGGCTTTCACATCAGTATACCAACGGCCATTGTATTCGCGACTTTCAACATCAAACGAAAAAGTAAGACTTTTGCCTACTTGCAGCAAACTTGTATTGATCTTATCTCCCCAAATGGAGATACAAACTTTCTTAGGGTACTGGCCGTCAGTTTCCACGATGACGTCCTGCTTTTTCCATTCCCCATTTTTGCCATTGCCTGTTTGCAAAGGCAGCAATTGAACTAATTTGGCGGTAAGTTGCACGTGCTTAAATTTTTAATATTATCTGCAAAATTACGACGCATCGGGCAACTGACAGTCCCGGGTTATCCCCATAACTTTCCGGCCGCGAATAATGGTCGCTCATCTGAAATCAGGTTTCTTCATTGCGCTCATTCACTTTGATCAGCAGCGTGACCTTCCCAGGCCAGGCATCGTCATCGGCCATCGCAATTAATGCGCGCAGACCCTGGAATATTTGTCAGACTCCTTTGGGGCAGGATGTAAATAGCTGGTTATTTGTGCCTTTACGGGTATTTGGCGATCTGCCCGATCTTTGATAGGATCCCCAGCCACCTTCTTGTAGCGCACTTCTAAGCGTTTGAGAATGGGGGAAGCGGACATCAGCAGCGGCTGTCTGAGGCTACTGCAACTCATCTACTATCCAGAAAAGCTTTGTTAGAACTGAAGATAGATCGGCATTACTGGCTCAGCCGATTTGAAATATCCATACAGGATAACAAATGCGAAGAATACCAGCAGGTAGGCCACAAGTGGGATGCGTCTGAATTTTGCGATCACCTGGTCTGCATAAGAATCCGGGATCGCATGGATCAAGTAGGCAACGCCCATCATCACCAATACAGACCAATAGTTGTTGGCAAATGCCGGCCATACAGACAGGCTGAAATCGTTCCAGATCTGATGGATTATCGAGATCGCAGTGTTATAATCTGCTGCCTTGAAGAATATCCAGCAAAAACAAACAAAATGGAAGGTGACCAGGATGGCGATCGCATTATACCACCATTTGTTATTCACTTTCCGCAGCGCCTTGCCGGTAAGCAGCATCCATATCTTATGAACAGCCAGCGATATTCCGTGCAGCGAGCCCCAGATGATAAAATTCCAGCTGGCACCATGCCAGAAGCCGCCCAGTAGCATTGTTGTGAGCAGGTTCATATTGGCCGCCACACCCTTCTTTTCCTTTTTAATAATGGCAGGAAGAAGGAACAACAACAGGATACCGGCACTCAGGATCGACGCCTGCCACCAGTTCATCCCCAGCAAATGTTTTCCCGCGAGAAATACTCCGGTAAAAAACAATGCGGAAAAGATCCAGGTGCCAACACTTCCTTTACGGTTACCTCCTAATGGAATATACAGGTAGTCCCGCAACCAGGACGATAACGAAATATGCCAGCGGCGCCAGAACTCTGTGATGTTCTTACTTTGATACGGGGACAGGAAGTTTGTCGGGATATGAAAGCCCATCCAGCGCGCGATGCCGATCGCCACGTCACTATAACCGCTGAAATCGCAATAGATCACCACGGCATAGCCGTAGACAGCGAACAGGTTCTCCAGCCCTGTATATCGGGAAGGATCATCGAACACATAGTTCACAAAGTTGAGAGTGATATAATCTGAGATCACCAGTTTCTTGAAAAGTCCTGAAATGATCAGGTAAAATCCTTTGGCGAAATCTGTTTCAGAGATCACATACGGTTTATTGATCTGCGGTACAAAATCATGCGCCCGAACGATCGGCCCCATTACAAGCTTCGGGAAGAACGAAAGGAATAACAGGTAGTCGCTGAATTTCCGCGCGGGCGCAAACTCTCCGCGATACACATCCATCGTATAACTCAGGTTCTCAAAAGTGTAAAATGAAATACCTACCGGCAGTAAAAGGTTCAACGGGTTGAAACCCGTCTGGAAGAGATCATTACTGACCGAAATAAAGAAGTTGGTATACTTGAAATAAAATAACAGCCCGAGATTGAAAACGATACTGCAGATCAGCAAAAGCTTTCGTTTTACTTTATGCTGTTGCCGGTAAATAGCATTCGATAAAACAAAATCAACAATTGCCGACACTATGACGAGTCCTACAAAATATCCACTCGCCTTATAAAAAAAGTAAAGGGAAAAAGCACAGAAAATATAACGCCGGACATTGAATTTGTTCCGGAAACCATAATAGAGAGCTATAAAAACCGCGAAAAAGAAAACAAAGAAGCCATTATTAAATAACAATGGATTGTCCCTATCATACAAAAATTGGCGCCAAAAAGCATCTAGATCAAATGACGGCATACAGACTCATCCATTATACTGCGAATAAACGCCAATTATCAATAATTATTAGAACGAAAAGTCAAAAGTATGTTATAAAAGTGAATTGACCTCGCACGACACTCGGCTGAATATGCACAGAATGAAAGTCTGAAAATGGTCGGTAACAGGACAGCATTTGCAGTGATGAGTCCGTCCATGCACGCGCCCTTTCCTGATCAGACAGCTGCGCTCGGGAACACCCCTGGCTCTCACTTCATCTTCCCGAAATCCCTCATCAATGCATCAAAAAGGTAATTGGCCAGGATCTCTGCACCACGGTGATTGGGGTGCACGTAGTCCTGGTTTGCCAGCGAAGGTTTTGCTTTTGCCCATTCTACGATCGAGTTAGTTCCGCCCATTGCTGCGAACTGGTTGTAGAAACTGCTGTTCGTTTCGTACGCAAGCGCGGCCTGCACTTTTATCAGCGAATCAATGCCTATAGCAGATTTGTACTCCCCGCCGTAACGGAATGCCCGGTCGGCTGTACTGACAAGAAGAAAATCTGTTTCAGGAAAACAATTGCGGATCTTTTTCACAACCGGCAACATCACCTTTGCATACCAGCTAAAGTTCTTGTCATTCGGACGGAACAGCAGGTTGACGCCATATTGAAAGATGATGAGGTCATACGGGTTGTTCTCAGCAACGGCTGAAAGGAAAGCTGAGTCGATCCTGGAAAACTCTACCCCTGTAATACCACGGAAAGAAAAATTATCTACGATCACACCAGATTCCGATTCAAAGGAAATGCCGTACACCGGCAATTCAGGATTATTCACGCCAAGTTTGATCGTATGGCTTGCGTCATTTGACAGAACAACACGGTTAACGGGCCTGGTAGGATTCACCGGGAAGCTTGCACCATTCGCGATAATATTGATAGTACCATTCGTGGCGCCGCACAATAATGTTTTTTCCAGGACCACCGTACTGTCTTTCACTGTTTGATCCGTCATCTGAACCGTTGCTCCGTTACCGCGGAATATATGCCCGGAGGGATACAGGCGACCAGTTTTTGCGTCTTTAAAATTCTCATCGTCCCAGGATCCGGCATTCGAGGTGGAAACTGTTTGACGGAATTTCGACACCGGGGATGTGATCGGAACAAAACCAACACCGCTACCACCGAAAGACTGCTGCAGCAATTGCCTGAAGGTCTGCGTAAGCAGATCTCCCTCGATCATACTGTCACCAAAATATGCGATCCTCACTTTCCGCTTTTCGCCATTTTTCAGGGCGTTGAGTTTTCCAAGAAATCCTTTGAGAGAGGCCGTATTCGTGTCAGCATTAAAATCTGTGATCAGCCGTGGCTGCTGGTAAAGCATAAACTCTTTACTGGGCAATTTTTCAATCACCACCGGAGTGTTCACGCTGTCTCCACCACCGTCAGTAAGTTGGGTTTGTGCAGAATCCTTCGCGCCGTAAACATCAGAGACAAGATTAACCCGGTTGAACGGCAGCCATTTGAAACCAAGCAGTACACCAGCAATGGATACAGCAAGAAGAATTGCTACGCTATATAAAACGAAGTGAAAAACACGGCGATTACTATTCATAAATAAAATTACTGATGCGGAGCGAGAGAAAGCTTGTTCTTCCGGATGGTCGCATTAATTCTTTTCTTCCATTCTGCAGGTACTTCTGAATAACCGGTTTTGCTGATAGCCTCTGTCCATAAACGATAATCCATTTTTCCTTTAAGGGTCTGATAGAATTTGCGCCGGGAGAGCAGCTTGCAGAAGTCATCATAAGATGCTGCCACGTTGCTGTACTGTTTATAACGGCTTTTTATTCCCTTTGTTTTAAGCAGGTTATTTTTCCCAACGATCCCGAAATGGTTATGAAGCAATTTTGCGTTCCGGCTATTTCCGGCACCGGATTCAACAATAGCTACACCCAGAATAATTGAAGCGGGGATCTCATAAATAGCGGAAAGGGAGTCAGCCAGCGGGCGATATTTCTTTACATATTTCAGTTGTGCCTGCAACTGGCAGCCGAGCAACAGGAGCACGAGAACAGGCAGTACCCGTTTTAACTGGAAGGCATTCGTTAGTATGTTTTTCGTAGGCGTCATTCGGCGGTAAATATAGTACGTGGTTGGCTATTTTGCAATCATACATAAAACTATAACACTATATGTTAGTGCCCGTTCAAAAGCCTCCTTTACAATCTCCTGTAAAATACCCGGCAAGGATGCTGGTGAATGCTTTATTTTGCAAAAAAAAGTACGGATGGAAACAAGGCTGACGGCAGTAGAAGCAGTGGAAATGAAAGATGGTAATGTGGAGGACTTTCGTCCGAAGAATACCGTTTTACGGGTTGTTGCTACTGTGTTGTCGTATATTTTACATCCTCTGTTCATTCCTGTATATATTATCTGGCTCTTGTTAAACACGCAGGCGTATATGTTTGCGCAGTTCACTCCGGCAGAAAAAGCGATCGCGCTGGTCCGTTTCTTCATTATATATAGTTTCTTCCCGCTGGTTACGGTGTTGCTGGCAAAAGGGCTCGGCTTTCTCAAATCTGTTTATCTTAAAACGCAGAAAGAGCGGATCATTCCATATATAGCGTCGAACCTTTATTATTTCTGGATGTGTTATGTGCTGCGTCACCAGCCTGACTTTCCCAAAGAAGCCGTGTACTTGTCAATGGCGATCTTTATTGCATCCTGTGCCGGCTTAATGGCCAATATTTACATGAAAGTGAGCATGCACACGATGGGGATGGGGATCATGCTTGGATTTACCGGTATGATGGCCATGGGTGAAGCGAATAACTACACAATATATTTCTCTATATCCTTACTGATCGCCGGGATGGTTTCCAGTGCAAGAATGATCGTATCAGATCATACGCCTAAAGAGATCTATACCGGGTTGCTGATCGGCATACTGTCTATGGCTGCAGCCGTCTGGGCTGACGGGATCCTACCATAATAAACTGGATCGGTTAAGATCGATCCCGGTTCCCCGAACATCTTAGCAAAGCTGAATGGCTGTCGCACGCACCAGGGCGGGCAGTCACGGGCACGTGCGGGATCGATTGACGATTGTATGCTTCAGGATCCACGCCGCTCGGGATAATTTAATGGTGCCCGAGATCCGGCTTCTCGCCTGCATTTCCGCGAATCGTCAAATAATCCAAAAAAAATTAGCAAGATATTGCTAAATGATTTAGTTTTGGATGTTCATAACATTTTTAGCCCGGCACTACGTAAATCATAATTTTGGAAATGGCAAAAACAGAAAAAACAACCGATATGTCAAGCAACAGTGAAAAGCTTAAAGCGCTGAAACTTACCATAGACAAAATCGAGAAAGATTTTGGTAAGGGCAGTGTGATGATGATGAATGAACGCGGAGAAGTGACCCAGGAGGTCGTTTCGACGGGTTCCATTGGATTGGATGTGGCTTTGGGTATCGGTGGTTTACCGAGAGGCCGTGTTATTGAAATTTACGGGCCGGAGTCTTCCGGTAAAACAACTATCGCTACGCACGTGATCGCAGAGGCCCAGAAGAAAGGTGGGATGTGTGCGATCATTGATGCGGAACATGCGTTCGACAGTTCCTACGCGCAAAAGCTTGGTGTTGATGTGGATAACCTGCTGATCTCTCAGCCTGATTATGGTGAGCAGGCGCTGGAAATCGCTGATCGGCTGATCCTTTCCGGAGCGCTCGACGTTGTCGTGATCGACTCTGTTGCTGCCCTGGTTCCAAAAGGAGAGCTGGAAGGAGAAATGGGAGACAGCAAAATGGGGCTGCAGGCAAGATTGATGAGCCAGGCTTTACGTAAACTCACTGCAACCATTGCGAAGACGAATACCATCTGTATTTTCATCAACCAGCTCCGTGAAAAGATTGGTGTGATGTTCGGAAACCCCGAAACAACTACCGGTGGTAATGCCCTGAAGTTCTACGCATCCGTAAGGTTGGATATCCGCCGTAGCTCACAGATCAAAGACGGAGATGAGGCAATAGGCAACCGTGTTAAAGTAAAGGTCGTTAAGAATAAAGTTGCGCCACCTTTCAGAGCTGCTGAGTTTGATATCATCTTTGGAGAAGGTGTTTCAAAAACCGGCGAGATCATTGACATGGGCGTTGAATTAGGCATTGTACAGAAAAGCGGTTCCTGGTTTAGCTATAACAGCGACAAACTCGGTCAGGGACGTGAAGCAGTCAAACAGCTTTTGATTGATAATCCAGAGTTGGCCAAAGAGATCGAAACGAAGATCCGCGAAAAGATCAAAGAAGTACAGTCAGCATAAAATCCTCATTCACAAGCTTTTTAGTTTGTAAATGGGTTAGTAAATACAAGCTGTCCGCCTAATGGTGGGCAGCTTTTTGTTTATTTTAAGATTAAAAACAAATATTTCAATGTTTAAACATTGTATATTTGTCTACCAATCTGGTGAACCATTTAGCTGGACACCGGTTAAACCGATCAAATTAAATGTATGATCCCTCTTAAGAAAAAGAATCCCTGGAAAAAACGGATCCTTTTAACCGTCCTGATCCTGATTCTTATCGGCGCAGGAATTTACTGGTATGTAGCAACCGAAAAATTTGCTGATACCAACGACCGCGAAGCTGCCTATACCGTTAACGCACTGGACTTCATCCGTGAATTCCATGATAATGACAGTGCTGCAAACGCCAAATACCGCGATAAGATCATTACTGTAAATGGCACAATTTCTGCCATTGAGCCAGCCGACTCAAGCACTGTGAACGTGAAATTTATTGATACAACAACAAGTTCTTATGTCATTTTCGCTTTCCAGGAGCAGCATGCCGCTGAAGCCCAAACGCTAAAAGAAGGTGAGACAGTTTCGATCAAAGGCTCCTGCAGTGGTGGCACCTTCAGCGAAATCCTTGGCGTTGAAAAAATAGACTTCAAAAGAAGTGCTCTAAATAAAGACAAAAAATAAACCCCCTTTTAAAAAAACAATCATGAAAAAAACTATCCTCGCTCTGGCATTGGTAGCTATTACCGGCAGCCTGTTCGCTCAGAAAAAAACGACCACTTCAGCTACTGTTGCTTTCGACGCGAGCACTGCGATCGATGCACTCCCTAAAGCAGAAAACAAAACTGTAGTCGCTGCCCTTGACACAAAAGCTAACACGGTGGCCTTTGAAGCAACAGTTAAAAACTTTGCTTTCTCAAACCCGACAATCCAGGAACATTTCAACGGTGAAAAATGGTTGAACTCTGACAAATTCCCAACTTTCACTTTCAAAGGAAATATCCTCGACGCTTCTAAAGTAAACTTCGCAAAAGACGGTACTTATAACACGAATGTTGAAGGCACTCTTTCAATAAAAGGCGTTGAACAAAAAGTAAAAGCACCTGCTACGATCGTTGTAAAAAGTGGTGTGATCACTGCTACTTCTAACTTCTCTTTCAAACTTGCTGACTTCGGTATCACCGGCGCACCTATCGACGGTGGAAAAGTTGCGAAAGAACCTAAAGTAACAGTAAGCGCTGACTTCAAGTAAGCTTACCATATAAATACACTTCATTGCTGAAAACTGATGAAGCGTCCAAAATAAGAAAGAGGCTGTCTCAATAGGCAGCCTCTTTCTATTGAATGGACAATGCTCGGGCTACTTCCTTTTGCAGACCAGGCCAATTCCGGAATCCGACGGTAGAACAGCCTTATTTTTTAGCGCATCCGTTTTTCTTTTCCAAGAAAATTTATACTGAATACTTAGCTTAGCGGCTGATTTTATTCGCTTATCTATTAACTTTTAGCATGCGCATACTTAATACAGTTAAACGGATCGCCCTGGTTGCTCACGATAATATGAAAGATGAAATGATCCAGTGGGCTACTACCAACCGGGAAGCGCTTTCTAAACATAACCTCTTCGCCACAGGAACTACCGGAACTTTAATTGAAACTGCCCTCGAACAACCTGTCGCCAAATTTCTAAGCGGACCACTTGGCGGTGATCAGCAGATCGGAGCGAGCATTGCTGAAGGAAAACTGGATGTATTGATCTTCTTCTGGGATCCAATGGAAGCTCAACCACATGATCCGGATATCAAGGCATTACTGCGCGTTGCTGCCACCTGGAATATTCCAACCGCGTGTAACCGCTCTACCGCCGACTTCATGCTGACTTCTCCCCTTATGTACTCAGAGTATCAGCCAACGCTCCCCGACTATTCTTCCTATCTCAACCGCCTCAAACGCTGACCAGTTATTCGTGCATATTAATACAAACAAACTTCGAATTTTTGGAGGTAAGATCAAGAACGCGGGTGGTGGTTAACGTGCCCGCCTGCACGGCAATCCTTATCTCCGAAATAGTCGGGTTGGTATAAATACAGCCATAACACAGGCCCGTCGCAACCACGCCACACTTGTTCAGCCGTTCTATCAATACCTGATAGCTCTGTTTATGCCCTTCACTATCTGTATTCGAAATCACCGGATCGAGGTCTGACGCCATCTCCGTAACGATTCTTTTCACCGCATCCACATTATCCGATAGGACCGCATCGGTGAACCCTTCGCATTTTACGCTCTCACTTTTTCCTGCATCCCATCAGAAAGAAAAGAGCTGTTATGATCATTATCAACTTTTTCTTCATTTGGCTTAATTTGATACCCTGACATCCCGGTTCTGAAGAACGTTGCACATTTTTTGCCCTTTGAATGCGATAACTTTGAGAACTATGGCATTCAAACTTCACTCTCCCTTTCCGCCAGCCGGCGATCAGCCGGAAGCAATCCGTCAACTCACCGAAGGAATTCTAAGCGGCGAACAGTACCAGACTTTGTTGGGAGTGACCGGTAGCGGTAAGACTTATACCATTGCCAATATGATCCAGAATGTGCAACGCCCAACGCTTGTGATCACACACAACAAAACACTCGTTGCGCAGCTATATGGAGAGTTCAGGCAATTCTTCCCTGAAAACGCCGTAGAATATTTCGTTTCCTATTACGACTACTATCAACCGGAGGCTTACCTCCCGGTAAGTGATGTATACATTGAAAAAGATCTCAGCATTAATGATGAACTTGATAAGCTGCGTCTTCGCGCAACCACAAGTCTTCTAAGCGGCAGACGAGACATCATCGTTGTGGCGTCTGTCAGCTGTATCTACGGTATGGGAAACCCTACCGATTACGAAAATGGGATCATACGGATAGGGAAAGGGCAAACGATCTCGAGACAGGCGTTTCTTCATGCACTTGTTAATTCACTGTATAACCGTACCACGATCGAGTTCAACAGAGGAACCTTTCGCGTGAAGGGAGACACTGTCGACATCAATCTTCCCTATGTTGATTTCGGATACAGGGTTACATTTTTCGGAGATGAGATAGAAGAAATTGAAAGCATCGATGTGGTCACAAGCAAGCGTATCGGTAAACTTGATAATGCCGCGATCTTCCCGGCAAATCTCTATGTAGCGCCAAAAGATATTATGCAACAGGTGATCTACGAGATCCAGGATGAAATGCAGGCTCAGGTCGATTATTTCAAAAGCAATGGAAAGCTGATCGAAGCTCAACGCTTAAAAGAACGCGTAGAATATGATATCGAAATGATCAAAGAGCTTGGTTATTGCAATGGGATAGAAAACTATTCACGGTTCTTCGACCGCCGCGTGCCCGGTACAAGACCTTTCTGTTTGCTGGATTATTTCCCGAAAGACTTCGTGTGTGTGATCGACGAAAGCCATCAGACCGTGCCACAGGTAAGCGGAATGTACGGTGGCGATAGAAGTCGCAAATTGATACTTGTAGATTATGGCTTCCGGCTACCCAGTGCGTTGGATAACCGCCCACTGAACTTTCATGAGTTTGAAGCAATGCTTAATCAGACCGTATATGTTTCGGCTACGCCGGACGATTATGAACTGGAAAAGACCGGTGGGTTTGTTATCGAGCAGGTCGTACGGCCAACCGGATTACTTGATCCTCCCATTGAGATCAGGCCAAGTGTAAACCAGATCGATGATCTGCTGGATGAGATCGACAAAACTGTTAAGAAGGGAGACCGTATACTGGTAACCACGTTGACAAAGCGAATGGCGGAAGAAATGGACAAGTATCTCCACCGGATCAATATAAAATCGAAATATATACACAGTGAAGTAGACACCCTTGAACGTATCGAAATTCTCCGGCAGCTACGGCTGGGGGAAATAGATGTGCTGGTCGGTGTCAACCTGCTAAGGGAGGGACTCGACCTTCCGGAAGTTTCGCTCGTGGCTATCCTGGACGCAGATAAGGAAGGCTTCCTACGGAATGAGAAGTCGCTGACACAAACAGCTGGCCGGGCCGCGCGAAATGTTGATGGCCGGGTTATTTTCTATGCTGATAAAATGACGGATAGCATGCAGAAAACCATAGACGAAACAAACCGTCGCCGCGAAAAGCAGGTTGCCCATAACCTGGAAAACGGCATCACTCCAAGAACGGTGGTCAAATCAAAGCAACAGGTTTTCGCACAAACTTCTGTATTGGATATCAAGGGATATGACCCCGCAAATCCTTATGCAGTGGCGCCGAATGAAGACCTTGTTCCCGCCGTGGCAGAAGAACAGGCAGAATACAAAACCATCCCGCAAACCGAAAAAGCCGTCAGCAGGATCAAAAAAGAAATGGAAAAGGCAGCCCGGGACCTGGACTTTATGGAAGCAGCACGCTTACGCGACGAAATGTTCGTTCTTCAGAAGAAATTAGAGGATATGAAGAAATAGGTAGCGTAGTTTTCCTACCCGTATGCGAGTGTTTGCCCTCAATCTCACAAGGCTTTCGCCTTGTTAATTGGTGGTAAACGCTCCTGTATCTATTTTTATCTTTAGAACAACCACCATTATCCAATTTAAAACCACCGACCAATTTTTATGAGAAAACGCGTACATCGGGTTGCAAATTTTCTTGCATTCAACCTGCTCTTCTTCGCTCTCTACCTGAATTTCATCTACAAAGACCCTGCATCTGCACCTGTTTCAGTTAAAAATCAGCAAGAACCGGCTGCTTTTAGCGGAACACTCGTTGACAGCAAAACGGAAACTGTTCATGCTGCAGCCGAACCGCTCAGCACAGATAAGATCGCTCCGGCCAAAGGTGCGCACTAAACAGCTCCAGCCGCCCACTGGCAATGCCGCTAAACACCACCGAAATAGTACCTTAGCGGCATGGCAAAGAAAGTTTTTTTACTGGACGCAATGGCACTCGTTTTCCGTGCCTATTACGCATTGATCAGAAGCCCTCGCCTGACGTCGAAGGGAAAGAATACCAACGCACAGTTCGGCTTCACGAATACCCTTGTAGAACTTATCACCAAACAAAAGCCGTCTCATATGGCCGTGTGTTTTGACACTGCAGCGCCAACAGAGCGACATACAGAGTTTCAGGACTACAAGGCAAACAGGCAGGAAGCGCCCGAAGATATTCTTGAAGCGATCCCAGATATCAAAGAGATCGTCAGAGCATTCAATATTCCCTGCATTGAACTGGATGGTTATGAAGCAGATGATATAATCGGCACTCTTAGCAAACAGGCTGAAGCAGCAGGTTATGAAGTGTTTATGGTTACGCCCGATAAAGATTACGGTCAGCTGGTGAGCCAAAACATTAAGATCTATAAACCCGGTTACCAGGGCGGAGACGTTGAGATCCTTGGCCCTGAAGAGGTTTGTGCAAAATGGAACATCAAGGATGTAGCCCAGGTGATTGACATTCTCGGACTTATGGGAGACGCCGTTGACAACATCCCCGGGATCGCAGGCGTCGGAGAAAAAACTGCGGCCAAATTGCTCAGTGAATATGGAACGCTCGAAGCGGTTATCGAAAAAGCTGATCAGATAAAAGGTGCATTGGGAGAAAAAGTACGTAAGGGGAAAGAAGATGCTTTGCTATCAAAACGTCTTGCTACCATCATCACCAATGTACCAGTATCGTTTCATGAAGAAGACTTTCGCATAAAAGAGGTCGATAAAGACAAGCTGAAAACCGTTTTTGGTGACCTGGAGTTCAAGACCCTGGCCAAACGTATCCTCGGTGAAGAGCTCAGTGCTGAAGTGAAGACGGCACCGGAAGGCGTTCAAACGGACCTTTTTGGAAATATCATCGAACCGGCAGCACCTAAAACAGCAGCAACAAAAACCGCTGTTGCTACAGATTCCGAGGAAGCGGTTGCAGTGGCAGATAAGAACATACATAACACTCCGCATAATTATACAGCCGTAACGGATAAAGAGGGTATCAAAGAACTCGTGGAAATGCTCTTACAACATCAGGAGATCTGCTTTGATACGGAAACCACCGGTATTGATGCGAATCTTGCCGAACTGGTTGGCCTGAGCTTTTCTGTCACTCCCGGCGAAGCTTATTATATCCCCTGCCCTCCGGATCGCCAGGGCGCAATAGAAATACTCGCACTATTTCAACCTTTGTTTGCTGATGCTGACAAGATCTGGATCGGACAGAATACAAAATATGATCTGCTCGTGCTGAAATGGTACGGAATCGAACTTCCCGGAAAGCTGTTTGATACCATGCTCGCTCACTATGTGATCGAGCCGGATGGAAAAAGAAGCATGGACCTGCTAAGTAATAAATTCCTTTCCTATGAACCTGTACATATCGAAGAACTGATCGGAAAAAAAGGAAAGTCGCAAGGCAACATGCGCGATGTTGAACTCGATAAGATCACCGATTACGCTGCTGAAGATGCCGATATCACCTTGCAGCTGAAGAATACGTTTGCTCCGCTGCTTGCCACCAAAGAGGTGCAAAGAGTTTTTGACGAGGTAGAAAGCCCGCTGGTAAAAGTTCTTGTTGACATGGAGTTTGAAGGGATCAAAATTGATGAGCCATTCCTCAACGATTACTCCCGCCAGCTTGAAAAAGACGCGAAGATCGCCGAAGAGAACGTATACGAAAAAGCGGGAGTACGATTCAACCTTGCATCTCCAAAACAGCTTGGAGAGGTATTGTTTGATAAACTTAAACTTGACCCTTCTGCCAAAAAAACGAAAACCGGCCAGTATCAAACCGGTGAAGACGTTTTGTTGAAACTTGCGGCACGCGGAAACGAGATCGTTGAAGATATTCTGACGTTCAGAGAACTGACCAAACTGAAGTCTACGTACGTAGATGCATTGCCGCAACTGGTAAATCCGAAAACTGGCCGTGTACACACCACTTACGGCCAGGCAGTTGCTGTAACAGGAAGGTTGGCCAGCAATAATCCGAACCTGCAGAATATCCCCGTACGAACGGAGCGCGGTAAAGAAATCAGAAAAGCCTTTATTGCACGGGACCAAAACCATCTGTTACTATCGGCCGATTACTCGCAGATAGAATTACGCATCGTTGCGGCGATCAGTGCAGACGTTAATATGTGTGACGCATTTAGGTCCGGCGTTGATATCC
>JBEVKW010000396.1:0-6391 GCA_040509495.1 Chitinophagaceae bacterium
AAAATAGCGTTGCATCGCACCAGCCTCTTCGTTACCACTTGCAAGCGAAGCCTGCAGGGCTGCTTTGAGTTCCTTTTCTTTTTGCTGTATGGCAGGCGGAACATGAGCAAACCGGACGGAATCAGATTTGTCCAGCCTCGACCGGATCCTGTAATATGTTCCTGATTCCTGCAGGTCTATCAACTGATTGATATACGCCTGATCAGATGTCAATTCATAAAGATCAAGCGTGATCTTTTTAATAAACTGCAACAACTCTGTATGGCCGGCCATCATTACACCTATATCTTTCGCCTCACGGATCACCGATTTTCTTCGTTCAATGATACTGACAGCACTGTTCAGCTCGCGCAGAAATTGAGATAATACTTCCCTGTTCTTCTCTTTCAGCAGGAAATATTCGGCTTTGACCTTTAACAATACGGCCTCTGGTTTTTTCAATTCGATCTTGATGGAATCCAGCAGACTTGTACTGTTCCTGATCTCCGTTTGTACGATCTGCAATCCCTGTATGCTGTAGTCGAGTGATTGTTTGAAATTCCCGGCCTTTAAATGCAGTTCAGCAAGATTGGTCAGTTGATAGAAATAGACAAGGCTTTGCGTTCCCTGCGTTTGCCTGATATAGTTCGCACCTTTACGCGCCTTGCTCAGCGCGATATCCAGTTGGCCGTTATCAACATAGAAGGACGCTGCATTTCTCAAAAACTCCAGGTAGATATCATCATACTCCCCTTGTAACGACGACTCATACAGGCTGTCTGCTTTCTGATAATATTGCGATGCCTTTTTATTATCATGTTGCTCCTCATACAGCAGCGCAAGCGAAGCACACGCATCCGCCTGCCAAAACAGGTAATCTCCTTCGAGCTTTGTGATATTATCCAATCCTGTGCGGAGATATAACAGCGCATTTGCATGATCTTTCATGGAAAGATATAATTGCCCGAGCAGGATCTGCGATTGATAAACAGCTGCTGGCTCTTTGTCAATAAGTTTCTGCTTTTGTTCGTACGAATACCATTCCAGGCTCAGTGCCTGTGAATAATCACCAAGATCTTTATAGATGCCACCCAGGTTATCGATCGCCATATACTGAAATCCTTCCGCACCCGTTTTCTTGGGCACGGTTTCAGGAATGGAAAGATAGATCCGGAGATTTTCAATACATGCGCGCATCGTTTCAATCGCCTGCTGGGTTTTACCCTGCACTCCATAAATGGCACACATATTATTCTGCAGAACTGCCGGACGATAATACCTGTTAATAGGCGTGCTATCTGTCCGCGCAAGTGCTTTTAATGCTATATCAAAATAATAGATCGAGCTATCCAACTTAGATGCCATCCACATTCCGCTGGCCATGTTATTGGCTGCCGAATAAAAGCTTTCCGGGTTAGCATCAGGGTGGCTCAGGTAATAGGCAATCGTTTTACGGCGATGATAAGTCGACAGGTTCATTTCGCCATTTCGAAATGAAAATGTGCCCATATCACTGTCCAGTGCCGCCATAAAAGCTAACCTGGGTGAGGCCGATCTTTCTTCCAGGCGGTACGCCTGCATAGAACTATTATACGCCTGATCAAGTTTATCTATCGAAGCATAATATTCTGCCAGTTCACCATACATACCCGGGATCGCCCTCGCCGCACCTGCTTCTGTGCTTACTTTATCGATCAGTGATTTGATCTTCTTTTCTGCCGTTGCAGTGGTACCAAGCTTTTCTTCCACGCGACCAACATACAGAACATACGATGGCAGCGAGTCATAAGCCCTTTGCTGGAAAAATGTATTCAGTTTGCTACGCAATAAAGAATCGGCATGCTTGTAAGCGCCATCGCGGAGAGCTTTTTCAAGAAGGGCTTTGGTATCAGTTTGCTGCGCAAAAGCTTTACCCGCCAGTATTGCCAATAATACCAGGCAGAAGGTGGTTTGTTTGATCACACAATTTATTTTATAGCAGCGAGGATTTCTTCTTTTCGCGGATGTTTTGTTTGTTGCAAAAAGGATATCGCTTCTGCCGTTTTATCTTGTTTGAGTAAGCTCAGCGCGAGGAACCAGTTAGCGTCAGACTGGAATGACGTGTTGCTCAATGAAAGCGTTTGCTTCAGGAAATGAACTGCGCTATCAGCCTGCTCCAGCGACAGGAAAGCCAACCCCGTAAAATAATTCAACGTATCATTGAGTGGTCGTTCCTTCAGCAAGGGTGTCCAAACGGCAACCGCTTCCTTAAACTTTCCCGAACGATACTGGATCATACCGAGGTTGAACTCGTATCCGGTAGAACTTCCCATTGTTGTGGCAAGTCCCGGATCAGCTTCAAAATAGTGTGCGAACAATTTCTCTCCATCGCTTTTACTTCGCGATATGAACAAACCTGCAACGATCAGCAACGCCACTGCAGCAGCGGCGGAAAGCCAGTAAACACGTGAATGGTTTTTGCGGACAGGTGTATTGATCCGTTTGGGTAATTGCTGATGAAACTGTTGCAGCTTTTGTTCCAACGCCGACTCTTTTATGCCGACTGCGATCGTTTGTACCTGCTGCACTTTTGCCTGTAACGAAGGGTCTGAATTCATCCTTGCCTCAAAAGCATAATGTTGCCCGGCGGACAAATTACCTGAAAGGTATTGTTCGATAAGCTCCCATTCTTCCTGCGGTATTGGATCGAGGTTATTCATGCCTTTTTATTTAGCATTTCCTTTAGCTGTTGTATACAGCGGTATTTGTTATTTTTTGCCGTTGCTTCTGTCCAGTTCATCTGATCGGCAATTTCTTTCATGGACGCATCATCATAATAGAACAGGGTCAGGATCTTTCTGCAATTCTCTCCCAGCCTACCGAAATACTTTTTAACTGCGCTTATATTTTCTTCCAGGAATGAGTCGGCAGGATCCGTGGTCTTTGCTTCCGGCATCAGATCACTGTCGATCCTCACCACTTTTGTATGATGTGCAGAGCGGAGTTGATCCATCCATTTATTCCTCGCCACCTGAAACAGATAAGCTTCCAGGGATGCATTTTCCTGAAGCTGAAATTTTCCGAGCTGAACGTTTCTCCAGACAGCGATGAATGCATCCTGGAACACGTCCTTCGCCTGATCCGGAGTGCCGCTGTTATTTACTACAAAGTTCTCCACCTTGAAATAATTTGCATGATACAACTGCTGAAGGGCTGTTTCATCATTGGCCCTCAAAGCCTGGAGCTGCTCCTGCGCAGTAATATGTGGTACAACACTGTCTTGGCCCATTTAGAATCAAATTCGGCCAAAAGTTAATTTAATAACGCGAAATTATTGACGCTAATTATAAAATCCGGCGGCCCTGTTTCCCGCACCGGAATGGACATTTTGATTTCCGGTGCGGAAGCGATACAGCTTTATTCATTATTCCCTGCTCAGGTATGTCCCAATCTCGGATCATCGTAATAATCGTTGACCAGGTCTGGCCTGCTGCGCAGGATCTCACCGAGTTTTACTTTGTTGTCAGTCCTGTTTCCCGGTGTTGGTTCAGTATAATTATTCCACCAGATCAGCCCGGTTGGTGTAAGTTCTATTGATCCTGCTTCTCCGTCAGCCTCCTCATCATCCATTTTCTTTGCCTCAGCTGCATCGGTGGTGCTGATTGTCACAGTGTTGCAAGGACCTGCTATGCGATGTGCCTCGCCTGCCTCGTAAATGCTTACAGACAGGATCTGTTCATATTCACCCGCTGTCACAATGGTCATTTTCGCGCCATCCGGGAATATAAGCGTCCGCCTTACTCCATGCCGGTCTTTGATATGCTTGCCATTCAGGTTTTCATGATTTGCTGATAAAACCCCTGTTGGCCCTGATTGCGACACCAATCCCCAGAACTCCATTTTGAAGTTTGGATACGACTCATGAAAGATCTTTATATGGGCGTTCAGTTTGATCAGGATCTGCCCGCCGCCACTGGTTCTGTAGTTGTATACACCTTCAGCCGCATCGAATTGCAGCTTCCCTTTGGGATCTACCACGAGTCCGCATTCATTTCGCTGCTGCTCGTCCTCTTTATCCTTTTTACAGGCGGAAAACAACAGGATGACGAGTAAAAAGAGCATGGCCGACGTTTTTCCCATCCTGAAAACGAGGTTCAAAGTACCCGTCACTCCGTTGTCCGGGGAATGCCGGGAGGTCTTAAATCTTTTCATATCAATTATTTTATAGAAGCAGCGCATATTGCACCGCGTAATTATATCGGGTAAAGAATGATAAGGTCATCAAAAGAGGTGATGTTAATGATCTGGTCCGGCTGGATCCGCTAAAGCCACAGGCAGTATTTTAGGCAGCTGTAAAATTTATCCTTATCGGGCGTATCTGGCCGAACATTTGCGCATTTCCGGGGTTATATTCTCGATCTTCTATTTAAATTCTACTACTATGGAGCAGGTACAGGATACTTTTACTACAGCGGTGGACGCGCGCATAATCCAGGCTTATAAAGAATTTTTATTGAACAATGGTCAGCAGCCCGCGTCGGTTTTTAAGTTCGCCAAAGAGCTGGGCATTTCCGAAGATGAATTTTACCGCCATTTTGGTTCATTTGAAGGTGTGGAGAACCGGATCTGGGCCGATTTTATCAGGAATGTGATCGCCCCGCTTCAAAATGATGAGGGATTACACAGCTTTTCGTCGAGAGAAAAGATCCTGACCTTCTATTTTGCCCTGTTTGAAGAGCTGAAAAAATCGAGAAGTTTCGTGTTATTACAGCTGAAAAATCACCGCAAGCTCGAGATCACGCCGTCATTTCTCCGGGACTTCAAAGTAATATATGAGCAATTCATTGCAGGTGTCATAGACCAGGGAAAAGCGGCCGGCGAGGTTGCCAGGCGTCCCTTCTTTGATAAACGTTACGCCAGCGTATTCTGGTTCCACCTGGGATTCCTGTTGCTTTTCTGGAGGGATGACAACAGTTCCGGATTTGAAAAAACGGATGCAGCCATCGAGAAGTCCGTAAACCTGGCATTCGACCTGATCGGCAAAGGCGCCCTGGACTCTGTCGTTGATTTCGCCAAATTCATTTACCAGACAAAAGCATAATGGAAGAATCAAGCAGCAAACCCCGAAACAAAGAATTTGAGAAGATCCCTGTAACTAAAGTACAGCGTGCTTCAAAATTTGTCGGTGCCGGCGTGAAGATCGGCTCCAATTACCTGAAACATTACGCGAAGAAGTTGGTCAACCCCGATCTTACGAAGGAACAGCTTCATGAAGATAATGCCCGTGACATTTATAAATCGCTCTCTGAGCTGAAAGGCAGTGCCCTTAAAGTTGCTCAGATGCTGAGCATGGATAAGAACCTGCTGCCTGCCGCATACCAGCAGCAATTTGCCATGGCCCAATACAGCGCTCCACCACTTTCCTATCCGTTGGTGGTTCGCACATTTCAGAAGAATTTCGGTAAAACGCCTGAACAGATCTTTGAAACTTTTTCCAGGAATGCCAGTAACGCGGCTTCTATGGGACAGGTCCATAAAGCAACACTTAACGGAAAGCAGCTGGCGGTCAAGATCCAGTATCCGGGTATTGCAGATAGTGTCAGGTCTGACCTGGCTATGGTAAAGCCGATCGCCTTAACGATGTTCAAGCTGAACCCTGTCGAGTACGATGAATACATGAAAGAAGTGGAAATGCGGATGATGGAAGAAACAGATTATGTGCTGGAACTGGAACGCTCAGTAGACATCTCCACGAAAAGCGCACACATTCCTAATCTTCGTTTCGCAAAATACTACCCGGAGCTTTCCTGCAGCAAGATCCTCACGATGGACTGGATGGAAGGCCGGCCAATGGGTGATGTTAAAACGGCTGAGCTCCCCGGTAATAAAAGCCAGGAACTCGGACAGGCGCTCTGGGATTTTTATGCTTTCCAGATCCATCAATTGAAGGCCGTGCATGCAGATCCTCATCCGGGCAATTTCATCATTACACCCGATCATCAATTAGGGATCATCGATTTTGGCTGCGTAAAAGTGATCCCTGAAGCTTTTTACGATACGTATTTCCAGTTACTCGATCCGCATCTGCTCAAAGATGAAGAACGTACAACTGCGTTGTTCTATAAGCTGCGATTTATCCATGAAGATGATTCGCCGGAAGAAAAGAAATTGTTTATAGAGATCTTCTCGAAACTGGTGGAATTATTGGCAAGACCATTTGCTGCTGAAACATTCGACTTCAGCGATAGAAGTTATTTTGAAGAAGTGTATCGTTTTGGAGAGGAAGTGTCTGCACTGAAACCGCTTCGTGAATCAAAGAAAGTGAGAGGAGTGAGAGATGCGTTGTATATTAATAGAACTTACTTTGGGTTGTACAATATGCTGCATGAATTAAAGGCGACTGTTACAGTAAAAAATAAGCGGGCGTAGAAGG
>JBEVKW010000397.1:0-4091 GCA_040509495.1 Chitinophagaceae bacterium
TTTTGTTCTACTTAGTCCTTGAATTTTCACTTGCAATCTTATCCTCTTTGGCATGTTTGATTATTCTTAACATAATTTATCACTTTTCCACTCATAGCGTAAGTTTTGACTAAATTCTTCATTTTCTTATGGATTTTGCTATTACTTTTTGCCTCAAAACTCTATAACTATAAGGCTTATAGAATTTTGCTGGACAGACTAGGTGAGGACGTCAATTTCTTATGGATTATCCTATTATTTTTTGCCATTAAACCCTATTACCTATTAGATATTTGTAGAGTTTTGAAGGATGGACTAAAAAAAGAGCCTCTAGTCCAGAATACAGGCCCCTTGTGGCATGAGTTGGTCATAGAATGAGTGATCCGGAATCTTTTTGGGAAGCATGCCTGGTAACAGCCATTCACAATGGCGTCCCACTTTTGTCTTGGCACTTGCGATACATCCACTCCCCAACGTGCTACCTTGGCCGATTTCAACATCCCATCCAAGTTGGACTCCCGACATTAACGTAGTGCAAATACCGAGACGGCTCCCATCCTCGACGATGACTTGTCGATCCAACCAACTTCCCATTCCTATGATACAATGTTGTGCTATATTGCATCCAGGCCCGATGTATACATTACCCAGTAGCTGGATATTAACGTTGACGATGGCTCTGGACGAAACAATATTAAATAGTCGGTAACCGGCCAAACGAATCTTTGCAATCAACTTGTGGCGAGCATAGTTGATGGCTCGCTCGTCCAAAGCCACGAAGACCTCGTTTTCCACTACGGTATAGTTCTCAAACAGAGGGTCTGTATCGAAGTTGTATTGATCAGAGGAGTTAAGTTCGAGCTGCAGGCAGTTTAACCCATTGTCACGAACCGTTTCACATGCTTGCTCGAGCATTCGCCCCTTGCCGACGATTATGAATCTCTTCATTCTACCTCTCCCACTATCTGTGCTCGATACCACAGATGCTGTCGTACCAATTGCGTCTCGTAATCGCCATGGGTAAAATGCCTAGAGTGAGTACTGAGTCCCTCCTGCAATCGTTCAAGAACCACTGTGTCCTCGGCAATGACCGTACGCTCCCTCTTGATCAATATATTCAATAGAGCGGTGAAATCAGTGTGCTCGTTCTTGCGACGTGCCGTCATCATCCACAGGTGGTAGTCGGTTTCACCTGGAGAAACTGGATCATATTGCTGCAATAAAAAATGCTCGCCATTCACACTACAGAAGTTGACGTTCGGATAGATATACCAGCTGTAGTAGACGTTTTCATCCCCATAGACGTGGCAGAGATTGGCAAACCAGCTCCTGTTTAGGTGTTGTAAAGGCGTCTGTGCAGAATAGCTGAGCGAACTGAGGTTAGGCACTTTGCCAAGCTGCAGCAAGCCAACCAACTCTGACGGTGTTTCCAGATCATGCTTAACCATTTTGACAGGTGAAGTCATTATTGGCTGGAGAGTCTTGGGATGAATGAAGGGCACGTGGTTGGAGTCTTGCACATTCTCCATATTCAGCTTCCAGTTGTAACGGACCCGATGACAACTATAAATTAATCGGGAGTCTAAATGCGAGGAAACTTCTCTCAGGATTTCCTGATAATCATTGGTGAAATGCTCACATAGTGGAATCGGCTTTACTGCTAGGTTCACAAACAGCAATTGCCCAACTTCTGCAAGATGCAGCTTATGCAGACAGATACTACTCCGCTCCTTGTCCGTGAAACGGTAGAGGCTGGAATTTGGTATAGCTCGTAGTTCACCTTCAGGACCGAAGGACCAAGCGTGGTATGGACAAACTAGAGGGCGCTGCCCCGTATATTCCGTCTGGATCGCTGACAGTCGGTGTGGACACTGATTAACGAAGGCTCGCACGCCATTGTCGGTGTGCTGTACCAAAATTGGAATACCGGCCACCTTACGGGTGAAGAACTGGTTACGCTGGCGTACCATTGAGCTGAAGCCAACAAATATCCATAACTTGCTAAAAATCCTGTCACTTTCTAGAGAGAATGTATATGGACTTATGTAGTGCTCCGCATCCAGTGCATGACGTATCATATGTAAATCCCTCTTTGGCCTTACGGCACATTTAATGAATTATTGTAAATCACTATGGCAAGGCTAGCAACTATGACGTTCTCCCACCAGGCACGTCATCAAACATCACAATCTGATATCAATTCTTCGTCAATTGACCTGCAACTAGACTAATCTGATGACACCACCAGTTTGCTATTTCTACCCCTTAACTGATGGTCAGACCACCATCCATCACCAGTGTGGTTCCGGTTATCCAGCTACTAGCATCCGAGAGCATAAAGATTGCGGCATTAGCGACATCCTCTGGCTTACCAAATCCCAACGGATAATTACTATCATCGCACTTCCTGGAGCCAATAACCATGGAAATGCCCTCTAGCATCGATGTTTTTACCAGTGCCGGAGACAGACAATTGACCCGAACCCTTCGTTTCACAACTTCCATGGCCAGACAACGGGATATTGCGATCAGAGCAGCCTTGGTGCCTGAATAAGCACCGACCCCCGCTACACCAACATGTGCAGCAATGGAAGAGATAAACAGAATTGATCCACCAACACCAATCAGGTTTTTCTTCAGTAATGCTTGAGTCAGCATTACTGGAGCCTCTACATTGATCGCTTGAATTTCACAAAGATGGGCACTGCTCATCATCCGCACTGGGCACAGTCGTGAAATACCAGCACTATGCACGAGGCCATCAATCTCCGTGCCAAGCGTAGCCACCAGTTCAGCACGTTGTTCAGCCACAGTCAGATCTGCTTGAACAGAAAGATGTGGCAGGTTTGAAATTAAGTATAGTGCGTCCAAGCTACGCGCCAGTCGCTCCTGATTACGACCAGTGACTATAATCTCTGCCCCCATTCGAGCACAATTCTGGGCTATTGCCTCACCTAACCCTGAAGTGGCACCGGTGACCAATATACGCTTTCCAGACAGATTGAAGGGATTGAAACAGGTCTCATCTTTCATTTGGGATCACTCCATGTTTGTTACTTTCAGGATTCAATCAGGTTAGGGAATTTTGCCCCTTCGATATCCACTAAGCAGCTTCCCCACGACAAACCAATACCGAAGCCAGAGAGCAGTACACGTTTACGGCTAACCTCAAGCTCCTCGTTGATGCAGACGGTCATAGTCAATGGCAATGAAGCACCACTAGTATTGCCGAATTCACGCAAAGTGGATGGCACCTTTTCTGTCGGCAGTTCAAGTTTCTTTCGGATGGTTTCGTTGATCATTCGATTAGCCTGATGAAAGACGAAGTAATCTACGTCTTTCTTAATGACTCCAGCGTAGGAGAGCAATTTTTCTACCGCCTTAGGCACGCACTGGATCGAGAAGCTAAGCACCGCCGATCCATCCAACTGCAGATCTATGGCACGCTGCCAGTGGGCGTTCTCATCCTGGCGGAACGGAACCAGATGCTGGATATTAACCGGCTCACGGTGTCCACCCACCGGTAGAATGATCGTCTTGTAGCCGCTACCATCGCTGTTTAGGTCAAAGTACATCGGCGGAGCCCCGTCGCAAAACTCCAGTGCTGTCGCGGTACCCGCATCAGAGAAGATCGGATCGTTCAGATTCGCACCACGATCGCCTACTAGTAACAGCCCTTTTTTCACGCCGCCGGCGGCGATCATCGAACCCAACAGATTGATGCCGAATGGATAAGCGGAGCAACCGAGATTAACATCAAATGCTACTGTATCTAGAGAAAGCCCCAGCCGATCCTGTAATATAATCGCAGTAGCGGGAGCTAGGTAATCTGGAGACTGGGTCACCACGATCAGTGCATCAATCTCCTTGCGCTTCCAGGCTAGGTTCTCTAGTAGGATCTCAGCAGCATCAAAGGCCAGGTCAGAAAAGCATTGCCAATCTGGTGCTATGCGGCGCATCTCGATACCGATATTACGCACTAAACGTTCACGCTCGGAGCGCAGTTCTGGCTTGCAATCCATCAAGTTGGAAACACTGTTCCTGGGAACACAGGTTGACATTCCGGCGAAACGTACATTATTAAGAGTAGAAGTCGGCATAGTCAGTGTCTG
>JBEVKW010000398.1:0-20630 GCA_040509495.1 Chitinophagaceae bacterium
CAACAGGAGCCGCGATATTGACCGTGCTGGTACCTGTGCAGCCGTTGACATCTTTTACGGTTACAGTATATGATCCGGCAGCGAGATTACTGAATGAACCTGTAGCCTGGAATGTAGTACCATTTATGCTATAGGTGAGACCGGTGCTACCCGTTGCCGTTGCATTTATACTACCTGTTGCAGATGATGAACAAGCTCCACCCGGAGTGGCTGTAGCTGTTACAACAATATTCACACCGCTGCATGACGGCGTAGGCGATGTTAAGGTAAATGTCTGAGTGCCTGTACAACCTGCAGATGTTTTTGCGGTAACGGTATAGCTGCCTGCTGCAAGGCCAGTAAAGCTTCCGGAAGACTGAAACGCTCCATTGTTCAGGCTATAAGTAAACCCAGTGCCACCTGATGCGGTGACACTAATACTTCCATTGGTTCCACCGGGCGTGGAAGGATTGGTTGGAGTACCATTAATGGTAACGCTTATACCGCTACAAGGATCAGCGGGCGGATCATCACTGCCTTTGCTGCATGCAATGGCGATGATCGTGCACGCAGATAGCAGCATTAATACAATAGCATAGTTCTTGTTCATACCAGGAGTTTTAGATGGAATCGAAGGATAGCATGAATAAGTTGCCTATGTAGTGCGCTTTATTTAACAACAAGTCGCGTTGTGTTCCGCATGGTATTTTGTGCTTTATGCAAGCGTTCTCGAACATTCTTTTAAGGCTCGAAACAGATCCTGCTGATAGTAAGAAGCAATGAAGGGATGCACTGAGGCGAACGAATACACTGCCTCAGAAAATGTCCGCCAGTATCTGGTTATGAAAGAAGTCAGGCCTTCGATAGAATTGGAGGAAGCATGCAAACGAAGTAAATCGGAAAGAAATACGGTATGATAAAGATATAGATAGGTAACGTGTTAAAAAGAAAACGCATCTCATAACACACTACCTATGCAGTACTACTTAACCTTTTTTGTGAACGGCTTATACCCGACAGTAAACAACACTCCGGTATTATTGAGCTTTACTTTTCCAAAGCCCACACCACCTAATGGCAGTTTCATATAAGGTTCAGCCATTAGCGAAAGCTTATCGTTCAGTTTATACTGGTATCCTCCGGAGATCTGCAAGATCGACAGGATGTGATCATTTTCATTTTTGATCGTCCTTTCGCGATAACGATCCTGTCCCGACGGATCTTTATAATAATATTCATACGTCTCTTCTTTCATCAAATAAGATGAAAGTCCTCCTGATACGAACCACTGATGTTTTTTTGCCGGGGCAAAGGAATACACAACGTTCAACGGAATCTCATACACGAGGCAATTCGCATCAATTTTTTGAAGATTCGGGTAGTAATCCCAAAATCCTTTCGGTGGATGATAATCACTTGAGTCGGCGTAATACAATTTGCGACTGACCATAAAACCTGTTCGGATCTGAACTCTTTCATTGATGGAATAACCGATGCCAACGCCATATTGCATTTTCCAGTTGCCTGTTTTACCTGTCCCTACCAGGCTAAGGTCCGGCCCTGTGGAGAAACTGATCTGCCATCCTGCGCCTTTACCATTCCCGGGCTTTTTTGCTTCCGGCACTGCAGGTTGAGGTTCATCTTCCTTTTTCTCTTCGGTAGTCTGCTGCACAGAATCTGTTACGGGTTGCTTGTCATCCGAAAGAATAGGATTATTGTTCAAAGGTTGGTTAGCAACTGTGTTTTCAGTGGCAGATGTGGTGTCGGTATAAGTCTTCTCAACTTCTGGCCAAACTGTTGGAGTAACTGCTTCCCGGTAATGCTTCCTGGTAATCTTTTTAACTGTAGTGACCGTTCTTTTTTCTTTGGAGACTTTGATACCGCTTAAGGCCGGCCGTTGCGGGTTATCAGATGAATGCCCTGTCGGATAATGATTGCCTGGTTCGGCGGCGATAGAATTATTGTTCTGCTCAGTGCGAACAGGAACGGATGTTTTTTCTGTGATATCAGGTACGTGGCCGTTGCCCTTGTTTCTGAAAGATTCAAGAGGAGCTTGTTTGTAGGTAGTTAAAATGATCAGCATGGAGAAACCGCCCAGCAGAAGAAACAGCAATGGCATGAACCGCCTTTTCTTTTTCTCTTCCGGAAGGTGTTTGTCGAGCAGCACGTTCATCTTGCTCCAGTCTTCATCCTGGAACGGTGGCAGATGATTCTCAGCTGCTTCATTGATCTTTTTATCAAATTCGTCAGACCACATTTTTACTGACTATTTCATTTTGTTGAAACAATATTTTTTGCAATTGCTTTTTTGCTTTTGCAAGGTTCGATTTCGATGTTCCGGTAGAGATACCGAGTTCTTTTGCGATTTCGTCGTGACTGAAACCTTCAATTACAAACAGGTTGAACACGGTTCTGTAGCCGGGGGTCAGGTATTTGATTGCCTGCAGGATCTCGTCATAAGAGATTTTATCCAGTGCGTCTTCGTGGGTATCCGGCACATGCATATAGGTCTCGTTCAGCTCACCGGTCAACTGGTGTTTTTGATTCTTCCGGAAGTGATCAATTGCTGTGTAGATCATGATCTTCCGTAACCATCCTTTAAAGGAGCTGACAGTATCAGTATAGGCTGGTTTGAACCGGTAGATCTCGACAAAAACCTTAAGAAAGCCATCATTGAGGATCTCAGTGGCGTCTTCCTGGCGGTTGGTGTAGCGGTAACAGATAGACATAGCATAGCCATAGAAAGAGCTGTATATCTTTTTCTGGCTCTCTCTACTGTTCAGAGTGCATCCCCTGATATGCTCCTGTAATTCGTCCGCGGAAAGCAAAATCCTGTTGGTTTAACGGTGAATCGTAAGTCTGCAGGTAAAGGTTGCCTCATAAGATAAGAAAATTCCATGTCCCGTGATTGAGGCCTCCTGGTATCAACAGACCGTACTTGGGAAAGTAAAAGTATTGATCGGGCTGATTGAGAGAAATGTGTCCATAATGTAATGGTATTTATAGAATTGTATTTTTTTTAACCATTGGACCGATCGGCATTACTTTCCTATCACCCATTCGATCTCTCCGGTCCGGAACTCTTCTTCGATACCATGCTCAACAACCAGTTTCCCGTCTGTACTGATCGTTTTGATGAGGGTTTCAAAGATCCGGTTGTCTTTTTTGAGCTTCACCCGTTCTCCTTTTTTATATAAGTTGTTAAGATATAGCGCATAAAGTGTATCGAAACCGGACGTCTGCAGTGTCCGGAAATGATCATTCATCAAGCCACACAGTTCAAGTGCGAGGGTAACAGGATTAAAATTTTTACCCGTTATCTGTTTCAGGGAAACTGGATTTTTAACATTACCCGGAAAGCTGGTCTGGTTGATATTGATCCCGATCCCTGCGACTGCCCATTTCCACTCATGACCGCCACCTATTACGTTCTCAATCAATATTCCACCTGCCTTTCTGTCCTGCCAATAAAGGTCGTTCGGCCATTTAATTCTCGTATCTTCCCCTGCATAACGGCGGAAAAGATCGGCAGCTGCCAGTGCAACGCAAACGCTTAACTGGAATTGCTGCGCCATTAGAAGAGGGTGAGGGTTGATAACTGTACTCAGTATAAGATTTACGCCCTTGTCCATGGCCCAAACCTTGCCATGCTGGCCTTTTCCGGCGACCTGTTCATGGGCGAAATAGGCCGCTCCATGTTGTGCCATTCCCGCATGTACCTGTTGAAGGGCATAATTGTTGGTACTGTCAATAGACTTTAGCTCAATAAAAGGCGTTCCCAAGGCAGGGGAAAAGGGCAGTTGTGGCAATTAATTGCTATTTTTGAACAAAGTAAATGAGTTTATGGTTTCGGGTTTATAAGTTTATTATGTGCGCCTACCTAAAAGACCTCCCAGGCCAAAAACTAAACAGCTAACTAAAAACATTTAGATTATTGGAACAACTTGAATCACTGTCTACCCGCAAAAGGAAAAGTGCAGTCCGGTTAACTCAGCGCTCCAAAATTATCAAAACCATTATTACGGCAATACAGGAGAAGAAGGGGGAAAAGATCATATCCCTTGACCTCAGGAAGATCGATGAGGCCGTCTCCGACTTTTTTATCATCTGTGAAGCTGGAAGCCAGCCTCAGGTAAGAGCTATTGCCGATCATGTGGAGCATCTTATAAAACAGCAGTGTGACGAAACTCCTTATCATTCAGAAGGAAAACAGGCTTCTCAATGGGTATTGATCGACTACGTAAATGTAGTTGTACACGTGATGCTGCACGAAAGCCGCGAATTTTATAAGCTCGAAGAAATGTGGAGTGATGCCCCGGTAGAGCATCATGATGAGTAATGTTAAAAATCGGCAACGCCGAATTTTATAATCAATATCTTTTTTTATTATAAACCGCAGGAACACTGGAATATGTCACAAGAACCATCGTATAACAAGAACGAGAAAAACCAGCCCCCCAGGTTCAGCAGCCGTCCAAACGGTGAAGATCCGGGAGGAAAGAAAGGTCCGAAATTCAGCATCTATTGGGTCTATGCAATCATCTTTGCCATACTGATTGGCTTCCAGTTATTCGGAAGTGCATTCAACTCGAATACTGCAACGGTAGACCAGGGACTTTTTGTTGAGGCCCTGAAAGCCGGTGATATAAAAGAATATACGGTTGTACCGAACCGTAACATGGTAAAAGTAGAATTGAAACAGCAGGCCCTGCCGAAGTATGAAAGCATTCTCAAAAAGGATGGAAATAAGATCCCGGCAAAAGGTCCGCAGATGAGTTTTGAGATATTATCTGTCGATGCTTTCGCAGATGATATGCGCGAACTAAAAAATACTACACCCAGCATTTCCAATACACTTGCTAAAGTAAAGCCGGAGAGTGAATTCTGGGGCAAAGGCCTTTCCTTCCTTCTGCCGGTTCTCCTTTTCATTGGTGTATGGATCCTCCTGATGCGTAAAATGGGATCCGGCGGTGGTGCAGGTGGTGGCCCCGGCGGTATTTTTAATATCGGAAAATCCAAAGCAACCCTTTTCGATAAAGGAACAAAAGTGAATATCACATTCGCTGATGTTGCCGGCCTTGATGAGGCAAAAGTGGAAGTAATGGAGATCGTCGATTTCCTTAAAAGCCCCAAAAAGTATACAGCCCTTGGTGGAAAGATCCCTAAAGGAGCGCTGCTTGTTGGCCCTCCCGGTACAGGTAAAACCCTCCTTGCAAAAGCAATGGCGGGAGAAGCCCAGGTGCCTTTCTTCAGCCTTAGTGGTTCAGACTTCGTGGAAATGTTTGTAGGCGTTGGAGCAAGCCGGGTAAGAGACCTGTTCAAACAGGCAAGGGAAAAAGCTCCCTGTATCATCTTTATTGACGAGATCGATGCGATCGGACGTGCCCGTGGCAAAAACGTTATGATGAGCAACGATGAAAGGGAAAGCACACTGAACCAGCTCCTCGTTGAAATGGATGGTTTTGGTACCGACACAGGGATTATCGTTCTGGCCGCAACAAACCGTCCCGATGTACTGGATACGGCACTTCTTCGCCCAGGCCGCTTCGACAGGCAGATCTCTATCGATAAGCCAGATGTAAAAGGCCGTGAAGCGATCTTCAAAGTGCATCTTAAACCGATCAAGATCTCTGAAACCCTCGATATACATAAGCTGGCTGAACAAACACCAGGTTTCGCCGGCGCTGATATTGCCAATGTATGTAACGAAGCTGCGCTGATAGCAGCCCGTAATGGAAAAGCTGCAGTTGATATGCAAGACTTCCAGGATGCGGTGGACAGGGTGATCGGCGGACTCGAGAAAAAGAACAAGATCATTTCTCCTGATGAGAAAAAGATCATTGCTTACCATGAAGCCGGACATGCTGTTTGCGGATGGTTCCTCGAACATGCTTACCCACTTCTTAAAGTAACGATCGTTCCCCGCGGTACAGCCGCCCTTGGATACGCGCAATACACTCCGAAAGAACAGTACCTGTATAATACCGATCAGCTAAGCGATCAGATCTGCATGACACTCGGTGGCCGCGCAAGTGAAGATATCTTCTTCGGAAAGATCTCAACCGGCGCCCAGAATGATCTTCAACAGATCACAAGAATTGCTTACGCAATGGTGACTGTATACGGTATGAATGATAAGGTCGGTAATGTTAGCTTTTATGATCCGCAACAGGAAACAAGCTTTACCAAACCTTACTCTGAAGAAACATCCAAGATCATTGACCAGGAAGTGCGCCAACTGATCGATGATGCCTACGCAAAAACAAAGCAACTCCTGACTGATAAAAAAGAACAGGTAGCTAAACTTGCGGAAGCTTTGCTGGAAAAAGAAGTGCTGTTCCAGAGCGATGTGGAAACGCTGATCGGAAAAAGACCTTTCGAAGAAAAGAAATCACTGGTAGAAGATTCCGATACACCATTGAACCCTGATAACGGAGAGATCTCTGCGGGCGTTCCTCCTTATGATAGCGACGTAACCAATAAAGCACTATCGTAGTAAGACTATAGTACTGAAATAAAAAAGTCAAAATTAAAAAGTAAAAAGCGCTGATTTAAAAACTGCTTTTACTTTTTAATTTTGACTTTTTCCTTTTTGAAAAGATCACTCAACCTGTAACATGAACATCTCTCCGGCTAAAGAAAATATGCTGAAACGTATACGGACTGCCTTAAGCAATCCCACACCACTTCCGTTTCCAAAAAGTGAAGGCCACGATTCTGTTTATAAGCCGGCGTCTGAAGAAGCAACAGTAGAATTTGCAGAACAATTCAGCAAGCTCCAGGGAAGATTCGTTTATTGTATGAATCGCCAGGAACTCGCCTTTCAGCTGATCAGCCTTGCTGAGAAAATGGACTGGCACAAGATCTATTGTTTGGAAGATGGATTGTTAAAAGATGCGGGCATTTCTCTGAACGAAAGACTGGTAAAAACTGATCTGGCAGGGTGTGATGTGTCTGTAACAGGTTGTGAGTTCCTGGTTGCCCGTACGGGATCTATCGTGATGAGCGCTGCCCAGCAAAGTGGAAGAACCACCAGTGTATACGCACCTGTTCATATTTGCATTGCGTATAGCAGCCAGCTGGTTTACGATGTGAAGGACGCACTGCAGTTATTAAAGGAAAAGTATGGAAGCCAGTTGCCTTCACAGGTAACATTCGCAACAGGGCCAAGTCGTACAGCTGATATCGAAAAAACACTGGTGGTGGGTGTACACGGTCCTAAAGAAGTGTATGTGTTTTTTGTTGAATCCTGATTGACCCGTATTCTTTACCGTTCTTTCGGGATACATCCCTTCTGTGGAATTACTTTTATATTTTGTAATTACTCGTTAACTGCGTTGTATTTTTATAACATGACAAGCCCCGGCATTTATCATTTATTTGTTTATGGCTCCCTGCGCAGCCATTTTCGCAGTGCGGCATATGAATACATTGCACGCTATTTCGATCTGGCCGGAGATGCTACCGTTCAGGGAAAGATCTTCGATATGGGAGAATACCCTGGAGCAATACCCGGCGATGATGATTCAGTGATCGTAGGAGAGTTGTACCAGATCAAAAATGAAAGAGAGTTCGCATGGGCTATTTGCCAGCTTGATGATTATGAAGGAGTACATGTGGAAGCACACGAATCGCCTTTATATCGCAGGGAGATCGTTCAGGTTTCTTCAGGCAGTTCTTCCATTCCCGCATGGATCTACTGGTTCAATGGCGACGTTACCGGTAAACCCCTGGTGGCTTCCGGCGATATGGTCAATTACCAGCAGGCGAAACAAACTGCCGGTTAGATTCTTTCAGGGCATATTGCCTTTTGAATTTATATTTTTGCGTGTTAAATACATTCGGCGCTTCAGATAAAATAAACGGATCGTGCAATTACCGGCGGGCAAAAAAATATATTTCCTTTCAGATTTCCATCTTGGAGCGCCGGATCATGCGACCAGCCTGGAACGGGAAAAGACCATCGTACGCTTTCTTGATGAAGTAAAAGCAGACGCTGCCGAGATCTTTCTTGTCGGTGATATGTTTGATTTCTGGTATGAATACAAGCAGGTCGTTCCCAGGGGATATGTCCGCCTGCTTGGTAAAATGGCCGAACTTTCTGACGCAGGGATCAGGCTCCATTTCTTTGTTGGCAATCATGATATGTGGATGAAGAATTATTTTCAGCAGGAGCTGAATATCCCTGTTTATTTTGAACCAATAGAGCTCATAAGAAATGGCAAACATTTTTTGATTGGGCATGGTGATGGGCTCGGTCCCGGAGATCATGGCTATAAACGATTGAAGAAAATATTCAGAAATCCTTTGTGCCAGTGGTTGTTCGGCATACTTCCCCCAGCTATAGGAATAGGCCTTGCAAATTACTTCAGCAGGCGTAGCAGGGCACAAACAGGCTCTTCCGAAGAGATATTTCTCGGCGAGGAAAAGGAGTGGCTCATCATCTACAGCAAAGAAATCTTACAGAAGAAAAAGGTAGATTTCTTCGTGTTCGGTCACCGGCATTTACCGATAGATTTCCGCTTGCAACCAAATAGCCGGTATGTGAATCTTGGTGATTGGATCCGGTTCTTCACTTACGCTGTATTTGATGGCGAAGAAATAAAATTGTTATCTTATACCGGCAACGACCACAAGATCATTCGTAACTGATGCGGAAAATCATTTTATCATACTTCCTCCTGCTGGCGGCGCTGACCTCGACAGCGCAAACAGACAGCTCATTCCGCTATATCCGCTCTGTTAAAGCAGATATCGCCGCATTCACCGTAGACAATCTTGATAATATCTATCTGCTCAGTACTTCTAACCAGGTGAAAAAGCTGAATGCAAACGGAGATTCCGTTGCAGTCTATAACAATGTTAAGCGCTACGGCCAGGCTACCCTCATTGATGTATCAAACCCTCTGAAGATCCTGCTTTATTATAAGGATTTTGTGACTGTTGTTATGCTGGACAGGTTTCTGAACGAAGTCAATACGATCGACCTCCGCCGTCAGAATATCTTTCAGGCAAAAGCTATCGGTCAGTCTTATGATAACAAAATATGGGTATATGATGAAGTAGAGAATAAACTGAAGAAGGTTGATGAAGAGGGAAAGGTGATACAGGAAACACCTGATTTCAGGCAACTGTTTAACAGCGCGCCGTCTCCGCAGAAAATATTCGACCAGGAGCGGTATGTTTACCTTTACGATTCTGCGCAGGCCGTATTTGTTTTTGACTACTATGGCACACTGAAAAATAAGATCCTGATCGAAGGATGGAAAAACTTTAAAGTAGCCGGGAAATATATATTCGGATCCAAAGAGAATAAATTACTGCGGTATGATATCTCCAGTTTAAAAGTAGACGAATGGAACCTCCCGGAGCAGCTGCGAACAGCCAGAAGTTTCAACTTTAGCGGCACAAGGCTATATACACTACAGAAAGAGGCGATCGATATCTACGAATTTCAATAAAGCTTTACCGGTAACAATTCACCTCTTCAACACAATACTGGTTTCATTTTTTATATTTGTATCGTCCATTCCGTACCTGAAGAAAGGTCCCCACAATATTTAATCTATTTCATAACGTATGAACGATATACTTGACGAGATATGGCTGGAGAATAGTTTACGCAGTTACCTTATAGTAATATCAGTGATCGTGCTGATGCTGTTGGTAAAGAAGTATATCGCTCAGTCCGTTGCTCATCTTATCTTCCAGTTTGTAAAAAGGGTTTGGAAAGATGTTGATAAAAGGACTTTCACCAGCCTTGTCACTAAACCCCTGGGTATGTTTCTCGTGATCTTCGTATCGCTGGCAACATTACACAAGCTAAAATTCCCGGCAGTCATCAATGCCGATCTCTTCAATATCACTTTAAAGCAGCTATTGCATGCACTTGGTTCGATGGTGCTCATTATCTCTTTCTTCAGGCTTTTATTGAAGATGATCGATTTTATTGCTATCATCTTACATATAAGAGCGGACAGGTTGAATGATACCACCGACAATCAGCTGATCGTATTCTTCAAAGATTTTTTCAAAGTATTGCTCTCGATCGTCGGCCTTTTGATGATCCTGAAGTTTGTATTCGGGTTTAAAATCGGGAATGTGTTAACGGGCCTGAGTATCGTTGGTGCAGCCGTTGCTCTTGCACTAAGGGAAAGTCTCGAAAACCTGATCGCATCATTCATCATCTTCTTTGATAAACCGTTCAGCATGGGCGATGTGGTGAAGGTGCATAATTTCACCGGCACAATAGAAAAGATCGGATTGAGAAGCACGCGTATCAGAACCGACCAGAAGACATATATCACAGTTCCCAACAAGCAAATGGTTGATAGTATCACGGATAACCTGACACTGCGTACGCAACGGAAAGTAGAGTTAAGGCTGGAGATCGGTCTTACCACTACTTCTGTCCAGCTTGATCATTTTATCACGGGCATTCGGAAAATCCTTGATCAACCTGAAGTAGAAACTTCCACCGTTTTGCTAAGCGATATTACACCGTCTGCATTTCTGATCGCGATCGACTATTTCACCGGTCCGATCACGCAGCATGACTTTAATACAGTAAAGGAGCGGAATAACTTCGCTGTACTGAGATTACTGGAGCAATTAAAACTTGAGATTTCTGGTGCGGTGACTGATATTAAGATCGTTACAGAAGCAGAGACTATTTCGCAGCATTGATAATTTCACCAAGCTCCTTGTCAAAAAGCCCGGATTTCCCGTATTCGACCACGCGGCCAATCTCCTTTCCGTTCTTCAATACAATGATCGTAGGCACATTAATGATATTCAGTGATTCGGAAAGATTATCAAGCGTTTTCTTATTCCGGTCGACACCGATCAGTGTAATTTTTGACGAAGAATAGCCAGCGGCATCCAGCAGGAGGAAGAATCGGGGTATCACGAAATGTGAATCTTCACACCACGTGCCCATAAAGGTGATAAACTGAATGGAATCCTTTCTCTCCTTTAGAGCTGCAACCGCTTTTTTATCGGGCGTAAATCCTTTTGTATTCGGCGCATACCATTTAAAGCTTGTATCCTTTTCTACGTCTTCACGGGTGATCAATCCTTTCAAGATCTTTCCCCCGTCATGATCTTTCGATAGTTCGAAATATTGTTGTGAATGCGCTGTTCCCGCCATTAATAGCATTGCAGCAAAGCCTGCAATGAAAATTCGCTTGCTCATTGTAGAAGAGTTTGTTGATTTTGGATTCAGGTCGATCCGTTGCTCAATACGGATACAGATAGATTAATGCATGGATCTCTTCGATGATGCAGAAAGGATTGTTAAAGTTGCAGGGATTATAAAAAATCTTTATCAGAGATTGGTGCGGAGTTCAAGCAGAAAGGATTTTATCTTCTCCAGTGATTGGATCATCGCGAATTTATCTTCCACTTTTTTATTTCTCTTGAGAAAGTCTTTAGCGCCCTCAATGGTGAATTTCCGGCGGCGAAGAAGATCATAGATCAGTACCAGGTTTTTTATATCAACCGGTCGGAAGAACCGGTCGCCTTTCTTGTTCTTACGTGGCTGGAGAATATCAAACTCTGTTTCCCAGTAGCGGATAAGCGACTGGTTTTCGCGGAACATCGTGGCTACTTCACCGATCGAGTAGTATTGCTTTGCAAAAAGAATATCGTCTTCAGGAACCTGGATCAGATCAGCGGTAATAGCAGTTTCCTTCAATGACTTTCTTCCGCGCGTTGAACTGATCCTTTTGGGAAGCGGTGCTTCTTCGGGAGTATTCATCTCCTCGGAGCCTGTCTTATTATCTTCTACCGTATTTGCGGGCTGCTCTGTTGCGAAGAAGGAAATTTTACTGGTTAAGCTTACAACCGGCTCCGTTATTGCTTCAAGCGGTTGTTCCTCTTCATCAGTAATTATTTCAATGATATGCGGCGGAACTGGCGCCGTTGCGGCAGGGACTGGTTCCGGCCCGGTATGTTGTTCTTCTGCCGGAAGAGATGGCGCTTCTTCATTTGTTGAAGACGAGCTTTCCTGCACTTCAACTGGCGGATCCTGCTCTTCCTCCTCTTCTGGTAATTCGATGATAGCGGGCGGAACGGGCGCGGTCGCAGCATGCTCCGTTTCCTGCTCTGTCCATTCGGAGTCTGCATGATCGGAAGTAATTTCTTCAACAGGAGCCTCCGGTGATTCAGCGGCAGCATCTATCTGTGTGGGCTCATTCTCTTCTTCTTCAACAATCTCAACAATACGCGGCGGCGTTGGGGCCGTATTAGACAACGTCACTTTTTCCGCAGGTGCCGGAACTTCTGCAGGAGCATCAAATAACGTTATTTGCTGAAGTTGTTTCTTCATACAGTGCTACGAAGTTACTTATGAATGACCATGCTCCGCAAAGGTTATACCAGTATGTGGAAAAAAGACTTTTAAAGCAATAGCGGGAGAAGGGCCACGGACGGCCGACGGTCATCAATCAAAGCTCTGGTTAGATGATGCTGCCTGCTTTAGCAAGCGATCGAATTGCTCAGGAGAAAGATCATTATAGAAGAAGTATACCGGATCGATCTTGTTACCGTTTTTATGCACTTCATAGTGACAGTGAGGGCCTGTTGATTTGCCAGTGCTTCCAACCCAGCCAATCACTTCTCCTCTTTTAACTGCCTGGCCGGAACGGGATTTTACTTTTACCATATGCCCGTAAAGTGTTTCATAGCCATAGCCATGTTTTATCACGACATAGTTGCCATAGCCGTTGCCCGTATTTCCGGCAACACTGACTGTACCATCAGCTGTTGCATAGATCGGTGTTCCCTGAGGAGCGGCAAAGTCGAGGCCGGCATGCATCTTAATCGTTTTGTAAACCGGGTCGATCCTGTATCCGAAGCCGGAAGCAATACGGTTAAGATCGGCATTACTTACGGGTTGGATCGCAGGTGTATGTGAGAGCAGTGCTTCTTTATTTTTTACAAGGCCATCGATCTCGTTGTACGATGCATTCTGCGCTTTGATACGGCTGTTCAGATTGGAGATCGTATTATTGATGGATGTCAGCAATTGGTTATTGCTCATACTCATGATCGTGGCAAATTCTCTCTGGTCTTCCAGTTCTTTCGCCCGCGCACTATCAGGAATGGGATTGGCCTCAAAGATCGAACGGTAAACGTTATTGTCCCTTTTCTCCAGCTCTTTCATCTGCTGGCTTAACGATGAAAGCTGTTCATCCAACTCGGCATACTTATCTTTTAAACGTTCATTCTGGGACCGCAGGATCTTTTCATTTGGGGAGCCGACAAACTGGAACGCGAAGTATGAAATCAGAATAGCTGTAACAACGGCTGCTGCAATAAAACCGAAGATCCGCAGCAACTTTACGCGCAGCGGTACTTCCAGCTTCTCATAGCGAAGGGTATTGGTGTTATAGTAATATTTGATTTTCTTCATGTCAAGCAGCCTTTACCGGTTTTCCTGCGGGTATGCCGTTTGATTCTTTTAACTTTGTGCCCGTCCGCCGAAGCTTTAGCAAAGGCGGATCCGCCTGCTAAGCTTCGGCGGATGGAGACAAATATATGCTGTAAATCAGTAAAAATCAACCCAATTATCATTCTCAAGATGTTGACCAGCGAAGAAATAAGAAAAGAGTTTCTAGACTTTTTCCGTTCGAAGGGACACGAAATTGTGCCTTCTGCCCCGATCGTTGTTAAAAACGACCCCACCCTGATGTTCACCAACGCAGGAATGAACCAGTTCAAAGACTATTTTCTCGGAAATAAAAAAGCCCCCTATTCCCGCGCGGCTGATACCCAGAAATGCCTTCGCGTAAGTGGAAAGCATAACGACCTGGAAGAAGTTGGCGTGGATACCTATCACCATACCATGTTCGAAATGCTTGGTAACTGGAGTTTCGGCGACTACTTTAAAAAAGAGGCGATCGCATGGAGCTGGGAATTGCTGACCGAAGTCTATAAGCTGGACAAAGACCGCCTTTACGTCACCATTTTTGAAGGTGATGAAAAAGAAGGTTTACCCAGGGATGAGGAAGCCTATAACGAATGGAAAAAAGTGATCGCGGAAGACCGCATCCTCTTGGGATCGAAAAAAGATAATTTCTGGGAAATGGGTGATACAGGACCATGTGGACCCTGTACAGAAATCCATGTCGATTGTCGCCCGGATGAAGAAAGAAAACTGGTGGATGGAAAAACACTGGTGAATAATGATCACCCGCAGGTGATCGAGATCTGGAATAACGTATTCATCCAGTTCAACCGGATGAAGAATGGCAGTCTTGAATCGCTTCCCGCCAAACATGTTGACACCGGCATGGGCTTCGAACGTCTCGTTCGCGTTATACAGGGTAAAACTAGCAACTACGATACAGACATATTCTCTGGTACGATATTAAAGACAGAAGAGATCACCGGGAAAAAATATGACTACAGCGACAGTAAGGAAGCGATTGCATTCCGTGTGCTGTCCGATCATATCCGCGCGATCAGCTTTACCATTGCTGACGGACAACTGCCTTCCAATACCGGTGCCGGTTATGTGATCCGCAGGATCCTCAGAAGAGCCGTCAGGTATTATTATTCATACCTGGATTATAAACAACCTTTGCTGAACCAGCTTGTATTAGGATTGTCACTTCAATTCAAATATGTATTCCCTGAATTATACCAACAGGCAGAATTCGTAACACGAGTGATCAGGGAAGAAGAAGAATCATTCCTTCGTACCCTGGAGAAAGGATTGAAGAAAGTAGACGATATTCTTCAAACGCCATCGCTTGTAAAGATCGATGGGAAGAATGCATTCGAGTTGTACGATACGTATGGCTTTCCTATTGACCTTACCAGACTGATCGCTTCCGAAAATAACCTTTCCGTTGACGAAGAAGCTTTCACAGCTGAAATGCAAAAACAGAAAGACCGGTCACGCGCTGCCACTGCCATTGATACAGAAGATTGGGTTGATATCAATAAGGCGGATCGTGTTGTATTTGTCGGCTATACAGCCATGCAGACTGAAACGCAGGTAGTGAAATACCGTAAGGTAAAAGCTAAAGGCAAAGAACAATACCAGGTTGTACTGGAAACAACTCCTTTCTACGCAGAAAGCGGTGGCCAGGTTGGTGATACAGGTACGCTTTTATTTGGGGAAGAAACGGTTGCGGTAACAGATACAAAGAAAGAGAACGATCTGATCATTCAGTTCATAGATAAATTGCCTTCAGATATTTCACAGCCCGTAATCGCTTCTGTGAATACCGTGAACCGTTTGAACACAACCTATAATCACACGGCAACCCACCTTATGCATGCTGCATTGCGCCAGGTATTGGGAACGCATGTTGCGCAGAAAGGTTCACTTGTTTCTCCTGATGTATTGCGTTTCGACTTCTCTCATTTTTCAAAAATGACTGATGAAGAGATCCGCCAGGTGGAAGTGATCGTGAATGAAAAGATCAGGGAAAACATCCCCGTCGTTATAAAGGAGTTGCCAAAAGAAGAAGCGTTGAAGCTTGGCGCAATGGCATTATTCGGTGAGAAGTATGGTGATACTGTTCGCGTGGTGATCGTTGATCCATCCTACTCTATCGAGCTTTGCGGTGGAACGCATGTGGGAGCTACCGGACAGATCGGCCTGTTCACCATCACCGCTGAATCAGCCGTTGCAGCGGGTGTTCGCCGTATCGAAGCTTTGACAGGTGCCGGCGCGATCCGTTATGTCAATGATAAGCTAAGCCAGATCAAACAGGCAGGAGAATTATTGAAAGCGAAAGAGCCTTTAAAAGCCATCGAAAAACTGATGGAAGATAAAGCGGCACTTGAAAAGAAGATCGAACGGTTAGAGGCACGTCAACTGGTTGGCGTACGCAATGAATTGCTGCAAAAAGATGAGATCGTTAATGGAGTGACCTTCATCGGAGATATCATTGAAGTAGATAATTCAGATGCACTGAAAAAGCTTTGCGTAGATCTGAAAAATAATCTGAACGACTACCTTGTAGTATTAGCAGCAAATATTGGCGGCAAACCATTCGTGGCGATCGGGATGTCCGAAACAGTGGCTGCGGCAAAAAGCCTTGATGCAGGAAAGATCATTAAAGAACATGTAGCGCCGCTGATCAAAGGTGGTGGTGGTGGTCAAAAGATACTTGCAACTGCCGGGGGACAGGATGCTGCTAAACTTGGTGAAGTGATTGCAGCAGTAAAAAAGTTACTGGAGGCCTAGTAGCGAATGGCCTTCGGATCTTTTTTAGGGTATAACTTTCTTGTTTCAAGGTAGATGCTGATGGCATACGTGATAACAAAAGCACATAGTACAATCGCGCCTACTGCAAATACTTTATACATGGATTAAAAGGTCGTTTGGGTGGTTGGTGGTAACACCCCAAAAATGAGAAATTATTTATTCATTTTCCCCGAAAACTACTTAGTAAAACTACCTGGGAAATTCCCCTTTCAAATATGAGTGTTCAAACTTTGAAAGATTTTCATTACAGATAATTCATTGAAAATTAAGCCGGTGTGAACCGGCTTTTTTCAATTTTACATAATGCCCGTATCCGGTCATAGTAGAAATGTACCGGTCTGTATCAAATGGGCAGGATATTTACGATCTTTCCGCAAACCGTTGCGTAAGCAGGATTTGCCTGAAATCAGTCATTTAACATTTCCGAAACGTTTCGTATTTCATGAAATGTCTTTATATTTGATCTACGAAAAGAAACGTAGATAATCTCACTAAACTAAAAAGTATGAAACAGGTCATTCAGAGAATTTCTTTCACCTTATTGATGTCCGCTGCAATTTTACCAGCATCACTGCTTGCGCAGTCAGAGAAAAATAAAGAATCAAAAGATGCGGAACAGATCATCATCACGCTTAAAGGAGATACCAAAGCCAATCTCACACTTGAGCTGAAAGGTGATAAGCTTACTGTGAACGGAAAAGATGTAAAAGAACTGGATGGCGACGTTTCCGTGCAGCGTAATAAGATCAAAGATGTAAAATCGCTTGCTATCACCAGGGGTGGTGGTAATCGCTATTCATACAATTATAACAATGATAATTTCAATTCTCTTGCTTTTGATGATAACCGGGCCATGCTGGGTGTTACATCAGAGAAAGTTGATAATGGCGCCGAAGTTCAGGAAGTAACGAAAGGAAGTGCTGCCGAAAAGCTTGGCCTGAAAAAAGGTGATGTTATCACTAAGATCGATGATAACAAGATCGACTCTCCTGACGATCTCTCTGCTTCTGTAAGAAAGCATAAAGCGGGAGATAAAGTGACAGTTACTTATCTGCGTGATAAAAAAGAGCAGAAAGGAACCGCTGAACTGACCAAGTGGAAAGGTGTTACCGTTTATGGAGCAAGTCCGGAAAACTTCCAGTTCGATCTGGGTGACCTTGGTGATCTGGGCAAAATTGCTCCGCGTATCAACAATAACTTCGGGCAGAACTGGAGCTGGTCTGGCGGTGGAAATGGTCAGAAACTTGGCCTCTCCGTACAGGATTCAGAAGATGGAAAAGGTGTGAAAGTTATCGATATAGATGACGAAGGAAATGCTGCAAAAGCGGGTCTTAAAGAGAATGATGTGATCACCGAAATCGATGGGAAAGCGGTTAACAGCGCTGACGAAGTGGCGAAGATCGTTCGCGAAAGCCGTGAAAAGATCAGCATCAACGTAAAACTGCTGCGTGATGGCAAATCTCAGTCCCTTGACGTACGGATCCCGCGCAAACTGAAAACTGCCAATCTCTAATTTACATTGCATTTATAGTTTAGTAAAACCCTCCACTTCTGCGGAGGGTTTGTTTTTTCCTTCCACCCGTCAAAATGGTTTATTTTTGCCCTTCTTAACCATGACGGATCAATCAACATACGAAATCGTGATCGGGCTTGAAGTGCATGCGCAGCTTCTCACCCGCAGCAAATTATTTTGTGGAGACAGTATCGCTTACGGTGCAGCACCCAATACCCAGGTCAGCCCGATCACCCTTGGGCATCCGGGAACGCTCCCCAAGATGAATAAAAAGGCGATCGAACATGCTATCCGCATGGGCCTGGCCTGCCACTGTGAAATAGAACGCGAAAACTACTTTGCGCGGAAAAATTATTTCTACCCGGATCTTCCCAAAGGATACCAGATCTCCCAACATACCACTCCTATCTGTAAAGGCGGATATGTTGAGATCAAATCCGGGACCGACCGCAGGCAGATCAGGCTTAACCGGATCCACCTCGAAGAAGACGCGGGTAAAAGCCTGCATGATGTGGATGACCTGAATACCTGCCTCGATTATAACCGTGCCGGCACCCCGCTGATCGAGATCGTTAGTGAGCCCGATATCCGCAGTGCAGACGAAACAGTCGCTTACCTCACCGAACTTCGTAAACTTGTACGTTATCTCGATGTATGTGACGGAAATATGGAGGAAGGAAGCCTTCGTTGCGATGTAAATATCTCTGTCAGAAAAAAAGGCGATACTAAGCTTGGGACCAAAGTGGAAGTGAAAAACCTGAACTCGATCCGCAATGCCAAACGTGCGGTGGAAGCAGAAGCGGCCCGACTCATCGGGCTACTCGAAAATGGCGGCACCATCCAACAGCAAACCCGGAGTTTCGATGCAGACAAGGGTACTACATTCGCCATCCGCGATAAAGAAGATGCGGATGACTACCGTTACTTCGCCGACCCTGACCTTACTCCTTTCCAACTCGAAGAAGCCTTTATAGAAGCGATCAGATCAGCATTGCCTGTATTGCAGGAAGATCGGGTGAGCGGGTACACGACCGAACTGAATCTTCCCGAATATGATGCCCGTGTTCTCACCGATGAAAAAGAACTCGCCGAATATTACGAAGCAATTATTCAGCATACTTCACTTTTTAAAGCCGCGGCTAACTGGATGCTCGGTCCGGTGAAATCATGGATGAACGAACATAATAAATCGATACAGGAGTTTCCGCTTGAGCCTGCAAAACTGGCCAGTCTCGTCAGACTGACTGACGAGGGAAAGCTCAGCTTCTCCGTGGCTTCTACCAGATTGTTCTCTTATCTGCTTGATAACCCAACTGTCGATCCACTGAAAGCCGCCGAGCAACAAAATCTTTTGCAGCAATCCGATGCTGGTTCACTCGAGCCCATCATCGATGAAGTGCTGCTGAAGTTTAAAGATAAAGTGGCGGAATACAAAAAAGGTAAAAAAGGGGTTTTGTCCCTGTTTGTAGGTGAAGTGATGAAGCGTTCCAAAGGAAAAGCGGATCCCAAGGTTACCAATGAAATTATTTTAGAGAAACTCAAAAACTAAAAGGCTATACTACTGTAATAGACAGGAAGGCTTCACAAAACTGAATTAATTTATGCAAAGACTGATCATTGCCATTCTTACATCCACAGTGCTGATGGCCTGTGCAAACAAAAGCGGCTCGAAGTATTTTGAGGTGTCTGGAATCATCGCCAACAGCAATGCAAAATATATCTACCTGGAAAAGGTTTCTGCAAACTCTATGCGCCCTGCACTGGAAGATTCCGCTAAACTGGAAGCAGGAGGAAAGTTTGTACTGGTTGCACAGCCCGGTGAAGCGGCGGTTTATAATCTTCGTCTTGACCAGAATATGTACCCGGTAGCATCAGTGATCAATGATACTGACAAGGTCAAACTTACCATTCAGTTGAATAAAGAGAATCAGCAATTTGCTGACAAGTATGATGTGCAGGGATCGCCTGCCAGCCAGGAGATGAAAGATTTCATGTATCAGTTTGGCAACAGCCTGCAAAGTATTTATGGATATTCCCGTGAGGCAGACAGCCTGCAGAAGGCCGGTGCTACTGACAGCATTCTGTTTCCGTTGCTTACTAAAAACCGTGAGCTGGCAGAAAAGGTGAAGGAGTTTACGCTTAACTCTCTGGCAAAAGTGTCTAACCCGGCTCTGGCTATGTTTGAGCTGGGCTACTATCAGTCAACTGCCAATGGAAGTGGTTTCGGTTTAGAACCATTGTCAAACGAACAGGTAAGCAATTTGGTAGCATCCGCTGCTAAGAAATTTCCCGGGCATTCTGCTATTGCCGATATCAGGAAATCACTTGAAGACGAGGCGAAACGTGCGCAGGAAGCAAGCTGGCTGGGAAAGGAAGCCCCCGACTTTGAACTGCCTGATGTGAATGGAACTCCGGTGAAGCTGAGTTCTTTCCGCGGCAAATATGTGCTGGTTGATTTTTGGGCCAGCTGGTGTGGCCCGTGCCGGGCTGAAAATCCGGCCGTGGTAAAGGCATTTGATCACTTCAAGGGAAAGAACTTTACCATCCTGGGTGTATCACTGGATCGCCCCGGTCAAAAAGATAACTGGCTGAAAGCAATCAAGGATGATAAACTTAACTGGACGCAGGTAAGCGATCTTCAATACTGGAACAGTGCTGTCGTTGGTCTTTATCATTTTGATGGAATACCATTTAACATCCTTATCGATCCGCAGGGAAAAGTTATTGCGGAAGGTTTAAGAGGTGCACAACTGGACCAGAAATTAAGTGAAATATTGAACTAAACGGCAGTGGGATCATCAGGTGAATGAAAGCCGTCTTCACCTTACGCGCATTGACCATGGGTTTGTTTGGTGATAGTTTATTTGCTGGACCAGTGCAGCAACCTTAGAGCAGGCAAAATGAAAGGCAGGT
>JBEVKW010000399.1:0-11838 GCA_040509495.1 Chitinophagaceae bacterium
GCTTTAAATAAGTTCAAACTATAAATTCCCTCTCGCTTCCTGTTCCCTCTCAATCGCTTCAAACAACGCCTTAAAATTTCCTTTCCCAAAGCTCTTGGCCCCTTTCCGCTGAATGATCTCAAAGAACAGGGTCGGCCGGTCTTCAACCGGTTTCGAGAACAACTGCAGCAGGTATCCCTCATTATCACGGTCAACAAGAATACCCAGTTCTTTCAATGGTTCCAGGTCTTCATCGATATGCCCCACCCTGTCGATCAGATCGTCATAGTAACTGGACGGCACTTTCAGGAACTCAACGCCCCTGCTCATCAGATCGCGAACAGTCGTTACAATATCCGCAGTAGCCAGTGCAACGTGCTGAACACCTTCCCCGCGGTAAAATTCCAGGTATTCTTCCACCTGTGATTTCTTTTTCCCTTCCGCCGGTTCATTGATCGGGAATTTTACAAATCCATTGCCGCTGCTCATTACTTTACTCATCAATGCAGAATACTCCGTAGAAATATCTTCATCATCAAAAGAAAGAATATTCCTGAATCCCATTACTTCCTCGTAAAACTTCACCCATGGATTCATCTGGTTCCAATCGACATTCCCTACGCAATGATCCACGTACATCAGCCCGGTATCTTTTGGCGCAAAATGCGGGTTGCTCCAGGCCCGGTAACCTGGCATAAAGGTTCCTGTATAATTCTGCCGCTCGATGAAGAGGTGGACCGTTTCGCCATACGTATGAATACCGCTGATCACCACTTCTCCCTGGTCATCTGTCAGGATGGTTGGCTCCATATAGCTTTTTGCACCGCGGCTGGTTGTTTCTTTCCAGGCAGCAGTTGCATCCTTCACCCGCAGTGAAAGCGCCTTAACGCCATCCCCATGCTTGTAGATATGATCTGCCATCTCATTATCGGGACGGAGAGGCGTGGTCAGCATAAAAGTGAGCTTATGTTGCCGTACAACATAACTGGCGCGGTCTTTCATGCCCGTTTCCGGCCCGGCATACGCCAGCGCCTGGAAACCAAATGCACTCATATAATAATGCGCTGCCTGCTTGGCGTTGCCAACATAGAATTCCACATAATCGGTACCCTCCAGTGGTAAAAAATCCTGGACAGCATCCTGCGTTTGTACGTCCTTCGTAATGGTAGACATATAACAATGATTTAATAAAATAAATGATTCCAAAAACGGTTCCAGCAGGAACCTGTAAACCTGATACTAAAAAAGGAAATGTTTTGCCAGGGGATCAGCAACTACCCATAGCCAGCGTCTCCATCAGGAGGCTGAAATTGTTCCGGTAATCGGAAAAGTACTTGTGAGGAAAATCGGGACGCATCGTGTATAAGGTCAAAACTAGGCAAAGGAGTTGATAAGTGGAAAGTTTAAGTGTTTAAATGTTTAAAAGTTATGTTTTCTGCTTGTTTGGCGCGCGCTTGTTTACCTGTCTTATCCTGCAATTTTTTAACCGGTTGAGCCCTCAAACTTTTAAACCTTTAGCCCCTTCTCTCCCCGCGTGATTCTTCCTTTTCCCCTAGCTTTGCGCCATGCAAAAAATCGGTATTCTCGGTGGCGGTCAGCTTGGCCGCATGTTGCTGCAATCTGCGGCGAATTATCCAGTGGAAACTTTTATTCTTGAAAATGATCCGGACTGCCCGTCGGCACATCTGTGCAGCCATTTCGTTCTTGGCGATATCAGAAGCTTTGATGATGTGTATGCGTTCGGGAAACAGCTGAATGCCATTACAATTGAAATAGAGAACGTGAACATTGAAGCACTGGAGAAGCTGGAAGCCGAGGGGGTTCGTGTATATCCCAAACCTTCTGTACTGCGTATCATCAAGAACAAGATCAATCAGAAAGAATACTATAAAACGCATCAGATCCCTTCACCGGAATTCGTGGTTACGCAAACCGCGGCAGAGTTGAAAGACCATGTAGCTTTTCTTCCCGCCGTGCATAAACTGGGAGAAGGCGGCTATGATGGTCGGGGTGTGCAATTGCTCAGAAAAGAAGAGGATCTCGCCAATGGTTTCGACGCTCCGTCCGTACTGGAGAAAATGGTCAATATCAAAAAAGAGATCGCGCAAATGGTAGCGATCAACGATAAAGGCGAAACGGCCCTGTATCCACCGGTGGAAATGGTTTTCGATCCTGTATTGAATTTGCTCGATTACCAGCTTTGTCCGGCAGACATCGATGAACGCACGCTTTGGAAAGTGGAGGCGATCGCCCTCTCCGTCGTGCGCAATTTCAAATCACCGGGCATTTTCGCGATCGAAATGTTCATCGACAAAAATGGTGACGTACTGGTCAATGAAACGGCCCCACGGGTGCACAACAGTGGCCACCATACCATCGAAGCCAACTATTCCTCCCAGTTTGATATGCTCTGGCGGGTACTTCTCGGCTATCCTTTGGGAAATACCGACCCGATCCTCCCTTCCATAATGGTCAACCTTGTCGGCGCCGACAAATATTCCGGAAATGTGATATATGAAGGCCTGGAGGAAATTCTGAAAATCGAAAATGCTTTTGTTCATCTGTATGGTAAAAAGCAGACGAAGCCTGGGCGGAAAATGGGACATGTTACCATTATCAGCAAGGAAAAGCAGGAGTTACTTCACCAATCAAATAAGGTAAAACACAACCTGACCGTCAAAGCCTGATCGGCCGACGGCCGGTTTGGACGGTCTTTTGCAATGATTCAAACATAAATTGCGAAACAGCGCAGGGAGAAATGACCCCTGACGTCTAATACCCGTCTGGATTTCAAAGGCTTGCCATTGTCCATTGATTCGGCGTGGCGCTCATAAACAAATAAACAAAGTGACAACACAACCACCTATCCGTTACTGTTTTTTTATCGCGGCGCTTGGATTGCTGTCCGCCTGTGGAGGGGAATCAAAAAAAGAGGCAAAGCCTCAACAGGCTGCTGGCCGTTCTCAGGGTCCCATCCGCGTGGAAGCATACGTTGTAAAGCCGCAATCTTTTGCTGAAAACATTGAAGTTCCCGGATCTGTTATCGCGAACGAAACCACCGAGATCCATCCGGAAGTTTCCGGCCGAGTGGTGAATTTGAACGTGGCGGAAGGCCGCCAGGTGGCAAAAGGAACGCTGCTCGCAAAACTGTATGATGCAGACCTCCAGGCCCAGCTCAAAAAACTGCAGGTGCAGTTGGAGATCGCCAACACAAATGAAGAACGTTCTTCCCAACTACTCAAGATCCAGGGCATCAGCAAGGCCGACTATGATGCCAGTTTGCTCAACGTGAATAATATCAAGGCAGATATCGATATCATCCGGACGGAGATCACCCGGACCGAGATCCGCGCTCCTTTCAGTGGGAAAATGGGTCTGAAGAATATCAGCCCCGGCGCATATGTAACGCCTACCACGATCATTGCCGTGATCAACCAGACCGGTGAACTTAAGCTCGATTTTACTGTTCCGGAAAAATATACCAGCAAGATCAAGATCGGCCAGCTCGTGACGTTCTCCTACGAAGGAGCGTCCAAAAAATATACGGCTAAAGTGATCGCGACCGAATCTTCTGTTGCAGAGAATACCCGAAGCCTGAAAGTTCGCTCGCTGGTACAGGCGCAGGACGAAGCGCTGATCCCCGGATCATTTGCAAAAGTGCAGCTGGCCTTTGATCCTGATCCTAATGCGATCCTGGTGCCAACGCAGGCCATTCTTCCGCAGGCAAGGGGAAAGAAAGTAGTACTTGCCAGTAACGGCCAGGCAAAGTTTGTGGATGTAACGACTGGCGTGCGCGACTCTTCGCGTGTGCAGGTAACGCAAGGCCTCAAAGCCGGCGATACTGTCGTGATCACCGGTTTGCTCACCTTGCGACCTGAAGGTAAACTGCAGGTGTCAAAGGTGGTCAACCCATAAGGCAATAGCGGTTATGCCGCCTCATCAAAGAGATTACGAGACGATCAACTCAATAAATACTTCGAAATGAATATCTCCGAACTGAGTTTAAGACGACCCGTGCTTGCCATAGTGATGAATATCATCATCATTGTGTTCGGCGTTATTGGTTTTAAATTCCTGGGTGTGCGCGACTATCCCGCCATCGATCCGCCCAATATCAGTGTCCGCACCTCCTATGCGGGCGCAAATGCCGATATCATTGAAACACAGATCACCGAGCCGTTGGAAAAAGCGATCAACGGTATCGCCGGTATTAAGAACATCACTTCTTCCAGCAGTAATGGCACCAGCAATATCAACGTAGAGTTTGATCTTGGCGTAAGTCTTGAAGCCGCCGCGAACGACGTTCGCGATAAAGTATCACAGGCACAACGTTCCCTCCCTCCTGATCTTGAAGCGCCTCCTGTGGTAACAAAGGCCGATGCAAGCTCTGACCCGATCCTTTCCATGACGGTGCAAAGCACAACGAGAAATCCACTGCAGATCACAGAATATGCGAATAACACACTGGTTGAGCGGCTGCAAACGATCCCCGGCGTAAGTGCCATCCAGATCTGGGGTGAGAAACGCTATGCTATGCGGATCTGGATCGATCCTACCAAGCTTACATCCGTCGGCATCACACCTGGTGATGTAGCCGCTGCGCTCGCACGGGAGAATGTGGAGCTTCCTTCCGGTAAGATCGCGGGCGATGCTACCGAATTGACGGTAAGAACATTCGGACGGCTGAATACCGAAGAAGAGTTTGGCAATGTGATCATCAAAAATGTCAATGGCGCTGATGTGCGCATAAAAGATATCGCAGAAGTAGTGCTGGGACCGGAAAACGAAGAGAATGCACTCCGCGAAAGCCGGATACCGATGATCGCACTGGCGGTCATACCTCAGCCCGGCGCTAACTATGTAGAGATCTCAGATGAATTCTACAAACGTCTCGAACAGATCAAAAAAGATATTCCCGATGATATCTCCGTAAACATTGCACTGGATCAGACACGCTTTATTAAGCGCTCAATCCTTGAAGTGGAAGAAACATTGCTTATTGCAGTTGTGCTCGTGGTTATTATCATCTACCTGTTCTTCCGCGACTGGCTGATCGCATTACGTCCGCTGATAGATATCCCTGTTTCCCTGATCGGAGCATTCTTTATCATGTATATCATGGGCTACACGATCAACGTACTGTCATTACTGGCGATCGTACTGGCAACCGGTCTTGTGGTGGATGACGGTATCGTGGTTACCGAGAACATCTATAAAAAGATGGAGAAAGGCATGGGTAAATGGCAGGCAGCAATGGAAGGTTCCAAAGAGATCTACTTCGCCGTTATCGCCACCTCTATCACGCTGGCTGTTGTATTCCTGCCGATATTATTCCTCCAGGGTTTTGTCGGCAGCCTGTTCCGTGAATTTGCCATCGTAGTGGCCGGTGCGGTATTGATCTCTGCATTCGTATCACTGACACTTACCCCGGTCCTCAACGTTAAGCTGAGCAAGAAAAATATACATAAGCACTCCTGGTTCTATACTAAAACAGAACCTTTTTTCCAGTGGATGGAAACCTCTTATCAGCGGGCGCTGACCGCATTCATGAAGGTAAGATGGATCTCGTTCTTTCTTATCGCAGGTTGTATCGTGATCATCATCTTCATAGGTGGCAGCCTGCAGTCCGAACTTGCGCCGATGGAAGACCGCAGCCAGTTCCGCCTCAGCCTTACGGCTCCTGAAGGAACTTCCTATGACGCGATGGATAAATATGTTGACCGTGTGTCCAATTTAATGCTGGATTCCATTCCCGAAAAACAGATCGTGCTGTCTATTACAGCAGGTGGTTTTTCCGGTGGTAACGTGAACAGCGGTAGTGTGCGGGTAACATTGGTAGATCCTAAGGACCGGACACGTTCCCAGGAAGAGATCGTAAATATGGTCAACAAGAACCTGCCGCGCTTCAATGAAGGACGGGCATTTGCCAACCAGGAACAAACGATACAGCAGAATCGTCGCGGTGGTTCCCCGGTTCAATTCGTATTGCAGAATAACAACTTCGAAAAGCTGACTGCCATCCTTCCAAAGTTCCTGGAAGAAGCCAATAAGAGTAAGGTATTGCAGCAGGTCGATATCGATCTGAAATTTAATAAGCCTGAGTTAAGGGTTTCGATCGATCGCCTGAAGGCAAGTGAACTGGGCGTAAGCGTAAGCGATATATCCGAAACATTACAGTTAGCGTATAGTAACCGCAGGTTAGGATATTTCAACAAAGATGGTAAACAATACCAGGTGATGGGCCAGGTAGACCGCCGCGATCGCGATGATCCCGATGATCTTAAAAGCCTTTTTGTCCGCAATACCCGCGGAGAAATGATCTCGATGGATAACCTTGTGACGGTCGAGGAAGCCAATACGCCTCCTTCTATTTTCCACTTTAACAGGTATAAGTCGGCGACGGTATCAGCTGCGTTGCAACCCGGTCATACCATCGGAGATGGTGTGGATGAAATGAACAGGATTGCGGCTTCATTACTCGATGAAACCTTTTCCACGGCACTGACCGGATCATCGCGCGACTATGCAGAGAGCAGCAGTAATACGTTGTTTGCATTCGGTCTTGCAGTCGGCCTGATCCTGCTGATCCTGGCTGCACAATTTGAAAGCTTTATCGATCCGCTGATCATCATCCTTACGGTGCCAATGGCGATCGCCGGTGCCGCATTATCATTATGGATGTTTGGCCATACCATCAATATCTTCTCCCAGATCGGAGCGATCATGCTGATCGGGCTGGTTACGAAAAACGGGATCCTGATCGTGGAATTTGCGAACCAGAACCGTATGAAAGGAATGGGCAAACAGGAAGCAGCGATCTATTCGTCGGTTCAGCGTCTCCGTCCCATCCTGATGACCAGTCTTGCCATGGCATTGGGCGCTTTGCCGATCGCACTTTCTCTCGGTGCTGCCGCTACCAGCCGTATTCCATTGGGTATCGTGATCGTTGGAGGTATTATGTTCTCCCTCCTGCTGACCCTGTTCGTTCTTCCCGCCATGTATTCGTATATGTCGACATCGAAGAAGGTCAGCGAAATGGAAAAACTGTATCCCGAGCACAAAGACCAGGTGACACCTATTAATGAAGAACATGCAGAGCCCGTATAAAAAATCAACAATGAAGAGAGTTCCGCTTGTATTTTTTGCTTTTCTCATGATGACTGCAGCTTCAGTACGGGCACAGCAAATGCTGGCGCTTGAAGAAGCTATTGCAACTGCCTTACAGAACAACTACGATATCCAGCTGTCGAAAAATGACTCGATGGTGGCTGCGCTTGATTATTCCTACCGCAACATGGTGTTCTTCCCCACATTGAACGGTCTTGCGACCACAACCTGGAATAACAATAATCAGCGCCAGACACTGGCTGATGGTTCCAAAAGAGAACAGGACGGCATTAAGTCTCATAACTCCCAGGCATCCGTTCAACTGCAGTGGGTCCTTTTCGATGGATTTAAAATGTTCGCCACGCGTGAACGAGGTGAGCAATTGATCGGCCTTGGTGCATTGACGGTCAGAAACCAGGTGGTGAATACCGTGGCGTCTGTTGTTACGACCTACTATAATGTGGTGCGACAAAAACAACAACTGCGAGCTGTTGAAGAGCAGATCGCACTGAACGAAGAGCGCGTGAAACTATCTCAATACAAACTGGATATCGGTACGGGTGCAAAGCCGGATCTCCTGCAAAGCAAAGTGGATCTGAATGCGCAGCGTTCCGCAAAACTGGCCCAGCTCGCGCTCATTGATCAGTTAAAAGACCAGCTCAACCAGGCGATGAATACAAAACTGGGGACCGTCTTTGAAGTGGCCGATTCCATTCCACTTAATACCGGTTTAGGTTTGGGTGATATTCAGCTTGAGATAGAAAAAAGTAATCCCGCATTATTGATCGCTCAAAAAAATATTGATATCGCCAAGCTCGAATTGAAAGAACGTAAAGCAGAACGCTGGCCGGTGGTCTCTCTTAACTCTGCTTACAACTACAGCAGAACGGATAACAAAACCGTGATCAATCCCTTCTCTACCCTGTTCAACCAATCAAACGGGCTGAACTATGGCTTCTCTGCACAGATCCCGATCTTTAATGGGTTGAATGCTCGTCGCCTCATCAGGCAGGCGCAACTGAATGTCAATTACCTCCAGACAAGCTATGCCAACCAGCGGGCCCTGACCGATCTCAGCGTGGTGAATGCATTCCGCGTATATGAGCAGAATAAAAAGACATTGGATATCGAAGAGGAGAATATCAAGCTGGCGCGGGAGAACGTGGATATCGTATTCCAGGTATATAAACTCGGCGCAGCCACGCTCGTGCAATTGCGTGAAGCACAGAACAGCCTGGAAGATGCAAACAACCGGCTGATCGCTGCGAGATACGCTACCAAGCTTTCCGAAACAGAATTGCTACGTCTCAAAGGCGAGATCATTAAATAGATCCTTCAGGCGTGGGAGTATCGAAAAGGCCGCGAAGTAACGCGAAGAGCGCAGAGAACAGATCCTTTGCGCCCTTCGCGTTTTTACTCGGCGGCCTTTGCGATACTCCTACACCTGATGCACTTATTTACCCCTCTTTAAAGTATACTTTCACTATTTTCGTATCTGCAAATTTTAAACAACTAGCATGAATCCTCAAGTTGGAATTATTATGGGCAGCGACAGTGACCTTCCTGTTATGCAGCCTGCGGCAGATATATTAAAGCATTTCGGCATCGCTTTCGAACTCACTGTTGTGTCCGCGCACAGAACACCGCTGCGTATGGTTGAATATGCAACAAAAGCAAAAGAGCGTGGTCTGAAAGTGATCATCGCTGGTGCTGGCGGTGCAGCGCATCTTCCCGGGATGGTGGCTTCTATTACACCGTTGCCGGTGATCGGCGTGCCGGTGAAATCATCCAACTCCATTGATGGATGGGATTCTGTACTGTCTATTTTGCAAATGCCCAATGGAGTGCCTGTTGCGACAGTTGCATTAAATGCGGCAAAGAATGCGGGATTGCTGGCTGCACAGATTCTCGGAACAGCAAACGAAGCGATCAGTAATAAAATGACGGAATATAAAGCTGAGATGGATAAAGAAGTACTGGGGAAAGTGGAGAAGTTGAAAAGCGGCGGATGGGAGAATCAGTTTGATAGATAATTAAAAAGTCAAAAGTAAAAATTCAAAAGTAAAAATAACAGCTTCCTATTCGTAATGAGCTTAGGGTTATGAAGCTGCTATTTTTACTTTTGAATTTTAATTACCCCACATTTACTACTACAAACTCCTGCTCCAATCCCAGCGAATGCTGGTACAATTTATCAATGAACCTTTTTCCGAACTTCGCATAGAAATAACTGATATTATCGATCCTTTCCTGCAAGCCATCCCCGGGAAACAATGATTTTCTGATCGCCTGGATCTGCCCTTTCTGGTCACTGAACTTTCTCTTCTCTGCCCTGAGCATTTTCTTTTCCAGTTCTTTTAAGCGGTGCATAGCTTTCTGCCGCAAAGCCTGTACATGTTTTTCCAATGTTGTATCGATGGCTGCGGCTTGCTGCAGGATGGAATCATACAGCGCATTGGTCTGTGCAAACGTTTCTTCCAGCTGAAGCTGGTTCACGGTATCTCTTTTGACAAGCTTATTCAGCAACACCTCTTCTTTGGAGAAAGTTTCTTCTATTGAGAAACCCAGTTTATCGATCTTATCCTGCCATTTCTTTTCGATCACCAGGAATGAATTTCTGAGGATCAACGCGGGAAAGGGAACTTTATAATGAGAGAACAGGTCTTTCAGTTCAAGCCAGTAGGCCAGTTCTCCGCCTCCGCCGATAAAGGCGATATCCGGAAGAATGGTTTCCTGGTAAATGCCACGGAGTATCACATTCGGGCTGAAGCGATCGGCATGCCACTGAAGTTCCGCCAGCATTTGTTCCTGCGGAAATTCCATCGTGGTATTCAGCACCGAATAGGCTTTCCCATGCAGTTCGATCCGTTCACGCAGGTCATCTTTCAGATAGAACAGGTTGATCTCACGGGGATGTGCCTGCGTTTTATAACCGGCAGCCTGCATGGCTTCCGCCGTTTTTCCAACAATGCCAGAGGCAGTCTGGTGAAGCAGGTCATCTTCAAAAACAGGGATCAGCTGCTTTTTCAGGGCAGTATTATCCGGCAATAAAACAATAAGTCCGTACTCAGCAAACAATGCATTGACAAAACTGAATGTCGCGTGCTGGATCGTATCTCCGCTGCGGTAATGCTGACGGATCAGCTGGATGATCTCTTTACCATACGTTTCAACCGATAACTGACCTTCCATCCGGTCGATCAGTTTCAGTAAAGCCGTATCGATCTTCATCCTTCCCACGGCCCCTTTTTGTGAAGTTTCCCAAACAAGTTTTACACCGTCAACATAGATATGATTCAGCTCTGCCAGGTCCGCGTCTTCCGATCCTATGTAATACACCGGAACGAAATTGTATTGCGGCAATTCCTTTTTCAGATCCGCAGCTAGCCTGATCGCATGAAGGATCTTGTAGATGAAATATAAAGGACCCGTGAAAATATTATTCTGATGTGCGGTGGTGATAGTGAAGGTATCAGTGGAAAGCAAGGCCTGTATGTTATCGAGCACCTGCGTGCTTCGTGTTACAGTTGCATATTGTTTTTCCAGTTCGTCCACCAAAAGTTTTCTGTTCGTCGGAAACTGCTGCCTCGCAGCGATAGCCTGTTTTATGCCGTCAAGCGTTGGTGCATGCTGAAAAAACGGCTGCAAGGCAGTCTCCTGTGCAATATAATCGGTCGCTATTTTGGAAAATACTCCGGTTTGTGCGTAAGATAGACGGGTAGATGTACAGTCCATATAGGTGTAAAAATAAAAAGAGTAAAAGCTATCCGGGTAAAATTAACATTACTTTACTTCGTAAGCCGTGATTGTATTGGTGAAAAAGCCGGGCACGTAAAGAAGGTTGGTTTCTTTGTCAAACCAGAGATCTGCCGTATTGCGTTTCTGCTCGCGGCTATCCTGCAGCAGTTCTGTGCGTCCATCTTTATAAACATACCAGATAGAACCCTGCCAGATAGATACAATAAAATCATCGCCACAGGCGGTCAACCCGTCTGTATTGCCATTCGTGATGCCGGTCGCGATAGCAGTCATCGTTTTATCTTTCTCTATCCGGTAAAGACCGTCGCCATTTACGGCATAAAATGCACCGTTATGGAGCAGTATGCCATTCGGACCTTTGAGGCTGTCGATGAAAATGGAGGACTGTTCATTTTCTACTTTAAAGATCCGTTTACCTTTTGAGTCGGAAACGAAGATGGTTCCTGATGGATCGATTGCAAGATCATTCAGTCCGATCGCATCTTTCACCGGGATCTTCTTCTCCAGTTTCCCGGAAGCAATATCGATCCTGATGATGTTCTCGAAATCTGCTACATACAGTTTGCCGTTGTGCATGCCCATTCCTTTGGGTGCATCCATGCCGGTCACCCATTCTGTGTCGATGATCTTTCCGTCGCGGGTCATCCGGCCAACCGAGCCTTTACCGTCACGTCCCCAGGAATCTTTGCCATCCACATTAGAGACATAGAACACCTGGTTTTTCGCATCCCAGAGAATCGATTCGGGAACTTTGAACAGGGTATCCGTTTCCCATTTCTTTACCAGTTTGTGTTGGGCGTGAATGGAATAAGTGGTGAATATGGAGAAGGCGAGCAGCCAGACTATCTTCTTCATTGGTTAATTGTAAAATTAGGTAACAGCGGAAAGATAGAATGGTTGACATTAATTATCAACAGGAAGTGGAATTTAGGTTGTTGCGTAGTAGGAACGCAGCGGACGCAACGATACGCAGCGGACGCCGCGAAATACAAT
>JBEVKW010000400.1:0-7012 GCA_040509495.1 Chitinophagaceae bacterium
AGGCTACCGTGTTATATGGAGCAATCGAAAGAAAATTCAACAGTACGAATTCACGTGCGGAAGGGTTCACAAGGTTAACGCTCGGCTATAACAATCTTGCGCTTGGAACCAACCGCTTTGCAGAGTCCGACGCATGGGACGAAGCACTGAATTACCAGATGGCACGTGTTAACTACAAGCTGTTGAATAAATACCTGTTGACAGCTACCGTTCGCCGTGATGGATATTCCGGTTTTGCAGAGAACAATAAATACGGAACATTCCCATCTGTAGCACTGGGATGGGTTATTTCTGATGAAAAATTTCTTAGTAATGTAAACTGGATCAACCAACTGAAACTTCGCGCGAGCTATGGCCTTGCTGGTAACCAGACAAGCCGTTACACATCAATTGCCCGTGTTTCTACAACGGTACCGAATAGTACTGCACCTGCTGCTTATATATATGGAGACGGAGGTACAACCGCATTCGGTCAGTATATAGCATCTCTTGGAAATCCTGATCTTAAATGGGAGCGTACCGCAGAGATGAACTTTGGTGTTGATTTCGCACTGTTGAATAACAGGCTTACCGGCTCACTGGAGTATTACAAAAAGAAAACCACTGAACTTCTCTATAGCATCAATATCCCTAATATCACTGGTTTCGGAAGTATCGCCACCAACGTAGGCCAGATCAATAACACTGGTTTTGAAGCCGGCATCACCGGAGCTATTATCCGTAAAAAGGATTTCTCCTGGGATATGACGCTGAACTTCTCTACCAACAGTAACAAGGTCGTAACCATCCGCGGCATCGATGCTGATGGTGATGGCAAAGAAGATGATCTTTCTCAAAGCGGATTGTTCATCGACCGTTCGATCGGTACGATTTGGGACTATCAGCTTAACGGCATCTGGCAGTTGAAAGATCAGATCATGCCGGGCTTTTATCCGGGCACGTATCGCATCGTTGATCAGAATGGTGATAATACCATCACTGATCCGGCTGATAAAGTCATCCTGGGAAGAAGAGAATCGGCTTATCGCTTCAGCGTGGTGAATCAATTTAATTACAAAGGGTTTTCACTGTATGTACTGGTCAACTCTGTACAGGGTGGTAACAATGGATACCTTGGTTTGAATAACCCTTTCTATTTCCGCGAGGATAATACCATCCGTGTAAATGGACTTCAGGGAATCGATTACTGGTCGCCAAGCAACCCCGACGGAAAATATCCACGTAACATCTCCGGCAGTCAGCCAACCATTGCCATGAGTGCAACGAACCGCTGGCAGGACAGAAGTTTTGTAAGATTGCAGGATGTTACCCTGTCTTACAACCTGAAGAATTCGCTGCTGAAAAAAGTACCTCTGCAATCCCTGAATCTTTTTGTGAGTGGTAAGAACCTTCACACCTGGACCAATTGGGAAGGTTGGGATCCTGAAACAGAAGCTAACGATGATCAGGGCAGACTGCAAGCGCAGGGATTGCTGATCGGTGGCAGACCTGTGTTGAAAACCTTCACTGTCGGACTTAACCTGGTATTTTAATCCTATTAAAACAAAACAGATGAAACGCAAAATATTTCAACTGACTTTGCTGAGCCTCGTGCTTTCATTGGGAGCCTGTAAAAAGTCTTTCCTTGACGAATCACCTGAGTCATTTCTCAGCACAACGAACGCATTTAAAACTGCAAGTGATTTTAATGCTTCTGTAAACAATATCTACCGCCTGATCCGTGAAGAATTCTTCTCATCAACGGACTGGCAACCGATGCAATATCTCTACAGGACGGATCTTGTGGTAGAAGTAACGGTGGGTACAAACCCTAACCTTGCCGGTGATTTTGGACCGACAGGTACATTATCCAACAACCACTGGAACCAGATCTGGAAGATCGTATCTGAAGCGAATACAGTGATCGGACGGATCCCGTCTTCTGAATTGTCTGATGCTGACAAGCTCGTATTTGAAGCAAAAGGTCGTTTCTTCAGAGCATTTGCTTACCGTACGATGGTTTATCTCTGGGGCGGTGTTCCTTTGGTTACAACCGAGATCGTAACAGAGAAAACGGATTTCACCCGTGCTTCAAAAGCGGATTGTCTGGCACAGATCATTTCCGATCTGCAATTTGCCGCGACGAATCTTCCGGCAATCGGAACAGTGAAAGATGGAGAGATCTCGAACCTCGCTGCACAACATTTACTTTCTGAAGTATACCTGGCCGCAGGTCAGTACCAGAATGCGGTAACGGCGGCATCTGCTGTGATCGATGACGCGGCAACGGATCTGATGACTACCCGTTTTGGTGCGCGCACTTCTTATACTCCCGCTGATGTATACTGGGATCTTTTCCAGAATAAGAATCAGAACAGAAGAACTGCCAACAACCGCGAGGCGATCTGGGTTGTTCAATTTGAAACAGATGTTCCAGGTGGAGGTTCCGTATCCACTGCAATGGCTGGTGGATTTCAAATGGAAAGGGTTCACGTGCCTCTCTTCCGTGATATGCGTGTAAACAATGTGGCTTTATTTATCTGGCCTGTGAGCGATTACACTGGCGGCCGTGGTGTAGGCTTTATGCAGCCTTCCCAATATTTCGCAAATGCAGTTTGGGGAACTGATTTCAACATTGACATCCGCAACGCGAATCATAATTTCATCAGGAGAATTCCTGTAACAAACCCTGCAAGCCCGCTCTTTGGCCAAACGGTATCAACAGAAGCGCCGCCTCCTGGTGCTGGTATCACTTTCCCGTCGCGGGTATTCTATCCTTACCAGGCTAAAGCAACAACGATCCAGGATCACCCTGCGGGATTGTATGTGAATCCAGGTTCTTCTGACCCGGTAAGAAAATACGAACTGAAGGCGAGCGCAGGTGTGACATATGCTGATCAATACATGTTCAGACTTGCTGAAACATATTTGCTGAGAGCAGAAGCATATGTTGGTCTTAACCAGACAGGTCTTGCAGCAGACGATATTAACGTGGTTCGTAACAGGGCAAAGGCAACACCGGTTCTTCCTGCAGCTGTGAACCTTGATTACATTCTTGACGAAAGAATGAGAGAGTTTGGTGTGGAAGAAAAACGTATGCTGACGTTGATGCGGATGGGTAAACTGTATGACCGTGTAACACGCTTCAATCCATTCTATGGAACGAAGATGGAACAGCGTTTTAACCTGTGGGCGATCCCTGCGGGTGAGATTCAGAAGAATACGGGTGCTGTGTTAGAGCAGAATCCTGGTTATAATTAATCGATCTTTTTAGGATTTGCCTGGCGTAGGAGTATCGCAAAGACCGCAAAGGGTACGCAAAGTACGCGAAGATATACTTAGCGGCCTTTGCGCCACCTTCGCCCCCCTTGCGATACTTTTACGCCAGGCTTCTTTAAATAAATTCACTCATGCGATTGAAGATCCTTCCTTATGTTTTTCTGGCCTTGGTCACGCAAATAGTTTCATGTGATACTATAGCACAGTTGAATTCATCGAGGCAACGCATCTCTATCAACGAAGGCTGGAAATTCTATCGCTATACATCCGAACCCGATCAACTCATTTACGATATCCGCCCTGAAGTGACTGACCGCAACGATAATATCGTTGCAGATTCCAAACCCACAGAATCGGTCGCCGTTAATTCTTCTGAAAGTGTATTAAAAAAATGGATCCTGCCAACGGCAAATGACTTCATAAAAGATCCTTCCAAAAAGCATATCCGGCCCGACGGTGATCCGGGTAAAGATTTTCCATTTGTTCAAACAAATTTCGATGATCAGAACTGGGAAGCTGTAACGCTTCCCCATGACTGGGCTATAAAAGGCCCATTCTATAAAGAAGCCAACGCGATCGTTGGTGGAGGAATGGGACGACTGCCTATACAGGGCGTGGCCTGGTACAGAAGAAAAATTGAAGTCGCCGCTGCTGATAAGGGAAAGAATATCTATCTCGATATCGATGGCGCGATGTCTTATACCATGGTCTGGCTCAACGGGCATCTGCTTGGTGGCTGGCCTTACGGTTACAATTCTTTCCGCCTCGATCTTACGCCTTTCTTAAAAGAAGGGAGGGATAATCAACTTGCGATCAGGCTGGACAACCCTACCAACTCTGCAAGATGGTATCCCGGCGGCGGGATCTACCGCAATGTGTGGCTCACAAAAGTAAGTCCGGTGCATATCGGGCAGTGGGGCACATTCATCTCCACAAAAAATGTATCCACAGCAAAAGCAACAATGGATCTTTCCGTAGAGATCAGGAACACTTCTTCTGCAGTGCAAACTGCACAGGTGCGTACGGAGGTATTTTTGCTGGATAAGAATAATAAAAGAACAACGATAAAAGCGGCGGTCTTCCCTCAACTGAATGCAACTGTTCCGCCAGGCGAGAAATTGCGGATCCAGAATTCAACGACTATCCATAAACCGTTGCTTTGGGGACCAACTCCAAAACAACAGCCAAATCTGTACGTAGCAGTTTCTCGTGTATATGTTTCAGGTAGATTGCAGGATGAGTATGAGACTGTATTTGGAATCCGATCGCTGAACTTTGATCCGGTAAAAGGTTTGCTGGTAAATGGTCAGCCGGTGAGGATGCAGGGAGTGAATCAACATCATGATCTCGGTGCACTCGGCGCTGCTTTCAATACAAGAGCTGCAGAACGGCAGTTGGAGATACTTCGCGAAATGGGTTGTAATGCAATCCGTCTTTCGCATAATCCACCTGCGCCTGAATTGCTTGATCTTACTGACAGGATGGGTTTTCTGGTGATCGATGAAGTATTTGACAGTTGGGAAAGAAAGAAAACACCGTTGGATTTCCACCTGATCTTCCAGGACTGGTCCGAAGCTGATACACGCTCCTTCATCCGAAGGGATAGAAATCATCCATCTGTTATCGCATGGAGCTACGGCAATGAAGTGGGGGAGCAATACACCGCAGATACCGGTGCGATCGTCTCAAAGCGTTTGTACGATATCGTGAAAGAAGAAGACAGTACAAGGCCGGCCACTGCTTCGATGAACTATGCAAAGCCTGAAATGCCTTTTCCGGCGGTGATGGATATTTTAAGTTTGAACTACCAGGGCGAAGGCATTCGTGATGCACCGGCATATCAGCATTTGCGCGGCATCAGAACATCTCCCTTATACCCGGCTTTCCAGAAAAAATTTCCTGATAAACTTATTTACAGCAGTGAAACTGCTTCCACGTTGAGTACGAGGGGGACGTATGTGTTTCCTGTATTCAATGGGTTCAGTGCACCTGTCGGTGATTCCACAGGAGGTGATCCGAAAGCTGAAGAGGTAAGCGCCTACGAATTGTATACGGCGGCATTCGGTGCATCACCCGATAAAGTATTTGCTTCGCAGGATATGCATCCCTATGTAGCGGGAGAGTTTGTATGGTCGGGGTTTGATTACCTGGGGGAACCTACGCCTTACTATTCCGCGAGAAGTTCTTATTCCGGCATCGTTGATCTTGCCGGGTTTAAAAAAGATCGTTTTTACTTGTACCAGGCGAGATGGTTGCCCGACCTGAAGATGGCGCATATCCTTCCGCATTGGAACTGGCCGGATCGTATCGGAAAGATCACGCCTGTTCATGTATTTACTTCCGGAGATGAAGGGGAATTATTCCTGGATAATGTTTCGCTTGGAAGAAAAAAGAAAGCAGCGTTTGAGTACAGGTTAAGATGGGACAGTGTTGTTTACAAGCCCGGAACACTTCGCGTGGTTACCTATAAGAATGGAAAGACATGGGCGTCAGATACGATTGCTACAACGGGACCACAGGCGCAACTGAAGCTTAAAGCTGACAGAAGCCTGATCAGGGCAGACGGGCAGGATCTTTCGTTCATTACGCTTGAAGTGATGGACAGCAAAGGATCATTTGTAGCTTTTTCCTCTAGTCGCATCAGTTTTGAAGTAGAGGGCCCGGCGGAGATCGTTGCTACTGATAACGGTGATCCCGCAGACCTGGAATCATTTGCCTCTCATGATCGGGATGCGTTCAGCGGGATGGCGCTGGTGATCATTCGTGCAAAGAACGGTGCCAAAGGTATAATAAAGGTGAAGGCATCTTCTCCGGGACTTAAACCTGCGGAGTTGATCATTCGTCTTCAGTAATTTTTTAAAATAAAGATCGTTACACATAGCAGTTATTCAGGCAATCGAAGGAAGGGTGATTCTTCATCCTTCCTCATTTAACATTTTTAACACTTAAATTTTTTTTATGAACATCATAAAAGGAGATAAAGAATACTTCAAAGGCATAGGCCAGATCAAATACGAAGGTCGTGATAGCGACAATCCACTGGCATTTCGTTGGTATGATGCGAACAAAAAAGTGGCGGGCAAAACCATGGCGGAATACCTGCGTTTTGCCTGTGCATACTGGCACAGCTTCAACGGCAATGGCGCCGATCCCTTTGGTGAGCCAACGCATGTTTTTGGCTGGGATGAAAGCAAAGACGTGATCCAGCGGGCAAAAGACAAAGCGGATGCCGCGTTTGAATTCATCACCAAAATGAATATTCCTTATTACTGCTTTCATGATGTGGATGTGGTGGATTATGGAAATGATATCGCGGAGAATGACAACCGCCTGCAAACCGTAGCGGAATACCTGAAAGAAAAGCAACAGGAAAGCGGTGTTAAACTACTTTGGGGTACGGCCAACCTGTTCAGCCATAAACGCTACATGAACGGCGCTTCTACCAATCCTGATTTTCACGTGCTCGCGCATGGAGCAGCGCAGGTAAAAGCTGCATTGGACGCAACGATCGCATTAGGCGGGGAGAATTATGTATTCTGGGGCGGCCGCGAAGGGTATATGAGTCTGCTGAACACAGACATGAAGCGGGAGAAAGATCACCTGGCGCGTTTCCTGCAAACGGCCCGCGACTATGCAAGAAAGAATGGATTCAAAGGCCAGTTCTTTATCGAACCCAAGCCTTGTGAGCCAAGCAAACATCAGTATGACTATGACTCCGAGACCGTGATCGGTTTCCTGCGTCAGCACGGACTGC
>JBEVKW010000401.1:0-11891 GCA_040509495.1 Chitinophagaceae bacterium
GGTTCTTTGCGTTCATGGCGATACTCCCACGCCTTTCAAAGCTTTAGTTACCGGACATGTTAAGAAAAGCTCCGCCACTCTGCCGGTCAAACCTTACCACTTACATACGGATTCCCCTTTACATAAAACCTGTAAGGCAGCAATGCATCTTCACCGGCGTAATCAACTCCGATACGCGGAGACGCAATGACCTCACTCTTCTTATACCGGAAACCATCATCTGCCAGGTACATTTCTTTTCCGTTTAGCAAAATCCCTGTATGCTGCTTAAAGATTCCTAGTGCTTTTGCCATATTCCCTGGCCCGCGGGTAAGCGTGTGATCCGGTTTTTTCTTTCCTGTGCGTACCAGCATCTCCGGGATTCCCGCCAAAGGTTCAAGGGAACGCAGCAGGATCGCATGCGGAACATTCTTTGTATGCGTTACTACATTGAATAAATGGTGAATACCATAACAAAGATATACGTATGAATATCCGCCTTCCGCATACATGACCTCTGTTCTGTTCGTACGACGGCCCCCATATGAGTGAGAGGCCTTATCCGTTATACCGGCATAAGCTTCCGTTTCCACGATACGGCCCGAAGTGGTTACACCATCCCACCGGGTGACGAGTATCATTCCGATCAGTTCCCTGGCGATCTGCACTACGTCGTCACGACGATAAAAGGAAAGTGGTATTTTTTTTAAGGGCATTTTAATTGGCTTAGCTGGTATTACCTGCGCCGTATGTCGTGCAGATACCATTCTCTTTCATATATTTACCACTCAAATTTACGTTTTGCTGAAAGAAATAGTGATATCCATTCAATCCTGGGGAGAAGCTCATCGCTTCATCATCCGCCACAAACTCTGGAAGTGGGTGTTGATCCCGGGATTGATCTATGCGGCGTTGTTTGTAACGGGTATGTATTTCTTTGGAAAATCCGCTACCGTCGTGATAGAATATATCACTCATTTTCTTCACCTGGGTGATTGGTCGCAAAGACTGCATAGCAATATCCTCAGCTTCCTGTTCACTACCTCGGGAGTGATATTATGGCTCACCTTATTGTTGTTCTATTTTTCCTTCTTCAAATACATTTGCCTGATCATCGGCTCTCCGATCTTTGCTTACATCAGCCGAAAGACAGAATCGATCATTCATAGTAACGAAGTGGCTCCAGGCTGGGCCGATATCAAAAAAGAAGCGGGTCGCAGTATGACCATCGCTTTGCGTAACTGCGGATGGCAGACTGTTTACCTTGTCACCCTGATCCTTCTATCTCTGATCCCGCTTATCGGCTGGATCACTCCATTGATCGCCTTACTGATGGAAGCCTACTACTATGGCTTTTCCATGCTGGATTACAGTCTTGCCCGGAACAACAACAGCAAGTCGCAAAGCATTCACTTTATCGGCAGACATAAAGGGCTTGCCCTTGCCAATGGGATATTGTTTTACATGATGCACCTGCTGATCATCTTTGCCCCCGCTTATGCTATCATTTCAGCAACGCTCACGATCAATAAAGTAAAAGTAAAAACACCGGCTTAGTAATATGGAAAAAGGATCTGTATACCTGGTCCCTTCCCTGCTTGATGAAAATGGCATCAATGCCATTCCTCTTTATATAGCGGAAGCGATACAGAAATGCCAGGTGATGTTTGTGGAAAATGAACGCACGGCGCGCCGTTTCCTGAAACAATTCTGGCGTGAACGTCTCCCCGAAGGAAGCGAGATCATCATCGATCATTATGAATGGTTCACCATACATAAGGCCGAAGAAAGTGTGCGGAATAGTTTCCGGCAGAAATTGACCGAAGGAAAGAACATCGCGATCCTCAGTGAAGCCGGATGCCCCGGCGTGGCCGACCCCGGCCAGCTGCTGGTAGCGGTTGCACAGGAGATGAATGCAACCGTGGTTCCTCTTGTTGGCCCCAGCTCTATTCTGCTCGCGTTGATGGCAAGCGGGATGAACGGACAGCAATTCCGGTTTGCAGGCTACCTGCCCATTGATAATGCCCAACGCATCAAAGCAATAAAAGACCTCGAAGCAGATTCTATCAAGAACAATTGTACACAGATCTTTATTGAAACTCCCTATAGAAATAATCAGATGATCGAGGTGATATTGAAACATGCCTCGTCTTCATCCAGGCTTTGTATTGCCGTCGATCTTACAGGAGAGAAAGAATGGGTGAAAACGAAGACGGTTGCGGAGTGGAAGAAAGAAACAGTGGATATACATAAGCGACCGGCGATCTTTCTGCTGATGGCGTAAGAGGAACGCGGAGGGCGCGGCGATACGCAGCGGACGCAGCGAAAACAGCCATCGAAAAGTATTGTATTGCGCGGCGCTCGCCGCGTATCGCTGCGTCCGCCGCGTTCCCGATTGCGCTGGTCAAACCGACAGCTATACCGCCCTCTAAGGCAACGGCCCCGCCCCCGGTTCATTCTTCCGCAAGGCGATCACACTATCTACGATAAACTCACTCATCCCCCTCCACGGCACTGAACCCAGGTATTCCTTGTAATGAAGCTCAAAATAGGCCCCGCTGTTGGACATTAAGGTATTCGCCACTTTCTCATCGGTAACCGAGAACTGAAACTCATTCGACTGAATGCCACCCGGCTGGTTGCTCCGGTACCCGGCCAGGATCATTCGCCCCTCCCAGGTCTTCCAGACATACCCCTTTTTTACAATGAAGTTCAGGGTGCCCGCTTTCGCCCCTCTTCCCAGGACGAAATAATAACGGCCGGCAAAAATGCCAACCAGTACGAGCACGGCGATAATAACGACCGTTAGGACGATTTTCCGGAAACCGGACATTTTTTTCTTTTCGCTGGTTGATGGATTCATATCGGTTTTATAACAAAAAATTTGTGGTGATAACCCGATTAATATTATACATTTGTAATCCAATTTACAATTTGTTTGCAAACGTGAGCAATATTTTGACACATACTAAACAGTTCGCCTTCCATGCACCCATCACAAGTGGTGTGTATGCAGTAGGTTATGATGTGTTTACGTTTTCACCCCGACGCCACCCTGAGTGCTGACAGGACGAACCCCTTACCCTGGTCCCTGTCAGTGAATAATTCCCGGAAAAAAGTTCAGGACTGGTAATCCGCACAATATTCAACTCTTTCAAAATTGGACAATCAACATATCATTGTCAGGGTTGCGACCCAGGACGATAAAAAGTTTTCTTCCATCATCGTGGATGAAATGGAATCTTCGGCAAAAGCCAGGGGTACAGGTATTGCCAAAAGAAGTCCGGATTATATTTCACTCAAAATTGATGAAGGAAAAGCCGTAATTGCCGTTACCGACAAAGGTGAGTGGGTTGGTTTTTGCTACATCGAAACATGGAGCCATGGTGAGTATGTTGCGAACAGTGGCCTGATCGTTTCACCACAATTCCGCAAAAGCGGGGTTGCAAAAACCATCAAACAAAAGATCTTTAATCTCTCCCGGGAAAAATATCCGGAAGCAAAAATATTCGGGCTCACCACCGGCCTCGCTGTGATGAAGATTAACAGCGATCTTGGTTATGAACCTGTAACATACTCCGAACTTACGCAGGACGAAGCTTTCTGGGCCGGCTGTAAAAGCTGTGTCAACTATGAGATCCTCATGAGTAAGGAAAGAAAGAACTGCATGTGCACTGCCATGCTCTATGATCCGAAAGACCATTATGAGCCTGAAGAAACCAAAGAATTCTTCGCAGATAATGCACCGATTTTCGAACGATTGCTGCGCTTTAAACAATGGAAACTGCTGAAACCTTTTCTTAAAAAAGATAAGGACAAGGTTAAAAGCGGGGGTGTAAGACCCAAATCCCTGTTGCATTATTTATTTCATCTATAAAACCAACAACGGTTTATCATGTCAAAGAAAGTTGTTTTGGGCTTCAGCGGTGGATTAGACACAACATTCTGTGTAAAATACCTCAGCAAAGACCAGGGCTATGAAGTACATAGCATTATCGTAGACACTGGTGGTTTTTCTGCCGAAGAACTCGCAAGGATCGAAGCGCATGCCTACTCTCTCGGAGTAAAATCCCATAAGACCGTTAATGCTGTAAAAAGTTACTACGACAGCATCCTCAAATACCTCATCTACGGTAACGTTCTGAAAAATAACACTTACCCCCTCTCCGTCTCTGCCGAACGCCTCAGCCAGGCTCTCCATATCGCTGATCACGTGCAGGAACTGAATGCCGATGCCGTTGCGCATGGCAGCACCGGAGCAGGTAACGACCAGGTTCGTTTTGACATGATCTTCCACATCATGATCCCCGGTGTAGAGATCATCACCCCCATCCGTGACCTTAAACTCAGCCGCGAAGCAGAGATCGAATACCTGAAAGGAAAAGGCGTTGACATGAACTTCGCAAAAGCGGCATACTCTATCAACAAAGGACTTTGGGGAACAAGCGTTGGCGGAAAAGAAACACTCTCTTCAAAAGGAATTCTTCCGGAAGAAGCCTGGCCAACACAAATGACCAAAACAGACAGCGAAGAGGTAAAACTCAGCTTCGAAAAAGGTGAACTCAGAAAAGTAAATGACCACTCTTTTGCGCATCCATCAGAAGCCATTCAATATCTGCAGACTATTGCCGGACCTTACGGCATTGGCCGCGACATCCACGTTGGAGACACCATTATCGGTATCAAAGGCCGGGTAGGTTTTGAAGCTGCCGCACCTATGGTGATCCTTAAAGCACACCATGCTTTGGAAAAACACGTGCTGACCAAATGGCAACTGAACTGGAAAGATCAACTCGCTCAGTTCTATGGCAACTGGCTCCATGAAGGCCAGATCCTCGATCCTGTAATGCGCGATATCGAATCTTACCTCGAAACAAGCCAGCGCAACGTAACTGGCGACGTTTTTGTACAACTTCAACCTTATCGCTTCCAGGTCATCGGCATCGAAAGCCAATTCGACCTGATGAACAGCAAGTTTGGTAAATATGGCGAAATGAATACCGGCTTCACCGGCGAAGATGTTCGCGGCTTCAGCAGGATATTCGGTAATCAGACGATGATGTACCATTTGGTGAAGACTGATAACGAACAGAAATAAATTAAAAAGTAAAAAATCAAAAGTCAAAAGTAAAAGGTAAAAAAGTTCGAAACTGAAATATCCAGGTTGCAATGAAGTTTTTTACTTTTTACTTTTGACTTTTTACTTATTATGGCTAATCTGATTAAAGCAGGCATCGTCGGCGGAGCAGGATACACGGGTGGCGAATTAATTCGTTTATTGATACACCATCCGGGTGTTAATGTTTCTTTTATTCATAGCCGGAGCAATGCCGGCCAGCCTGTGCACAAAGTGCACCAGGATCTGTTGGGTGACACGGAGCTGCTATTTTCCGGGGAACTGGACACAAGTGTAGACGTGCTGTTCCTTTGTCTCGGTCATGGCGAATCGAAAAAATTTCTTTCCGAGAATACTATTCCCGACAACGTAAAGATCATCGATCTTGCAAATGACTTCCGGCTGAAAGCAGGATCTTCGGTTGGCAACCGCAAGTTCGTCTATGGATTGCCGGAACTCAACAAGGAAGACATTCAATCAGCATCTTCAATTGCCAATCCGGGTTGCTTCGCCACCGGGATACAACTCGGCCTGCTGCCACTTGCCAAAGCAGGTTTGCTGAAAGATATCTACACCACCGGTATAACGGGCTCAACGGGTGCTGGTCAATCGTTGAATGCCACTTCACACTTCAGCTGGAGAGCAAACAATATACAGGCTTATAAAACGCTCACGCATCAGCATCTTGGCGAGATCGGTGAATCGCTGATACACCTGCAGCCGGTAAATGATGTCGACCTTAGCTTTGTACCCTGGAGGGGCGATTTCACAAGAGGGATCTTTGTGAGCTCAACCCTTTCCTGTGATCTCAGCCTTGAAGAACTCTATACACTGTTTTCTGATTATTATAAAGATCATCCATTCACACACGTAAGCAAAGATCCGATCTTTCTGAAACAGGTTGTGAACACTAACAAAGCGATGATACAACTCGAAAAGGCAGGCAGCAAAGTGGTAGTACATTCCGCCATTGACAACCTGCTGAAAGGCGCCAGTGGTCAGGCCGTTCAGAACATGAACCTGATCTTTGGATTGAAAGAAACAACCGGACTCAGGTTAAAGGCAAACTACTTTTAGCGGGAAGTGAAAGTTTAAAAGTTCTACAGTTTAATCGTTTAAAAGTTAAATCAACACTCAAAACACTTAAACTATTAAACATTTAAACTTTAAAACTTTCGGCAGACATTAACAACTATAGAAAAAACATTCATGTTATGAATTTATTCGACGTTTACCCGATCAACGATATCACCATCGTGAAAGCAAAGGGTTCTTATGTATGGGACGATAAAGGTGATCAGTATCTTGATCTTTATGGTGGACATGCAGTGATCAGCATCGGTCATACGCATCCGCACTGGGTAAGTCGTATTGAAGAGCAACTGGAAAAGATCGCATTTTACTCCAACTCTATCAGAATACCCTTGCAGCAGCAACTTGCAGAAAAACTCGGGAAAGTATCTGGTAAGCCAGACTATCAACTGTTCCTTTGTAATAGCGGCGCTGAAGCCAATGAAAATGCACTTAAGCTTGCTTCCTTCCATAATGGCCGTAAGAAAGTAGTGGCTTTCAGCAAGTCCTTCCATGGCCGCACCTCATTGGCGGTAGCCGTTACCGACAATAAAAATTATGTTGCCCCGGTGAATGAAACCGAGAACGTGATCTTCCTCCCTTTTAATGATACAGCCGCACTGACCAATTGTTTTAAGAAACAGGGAGGGGAGATCTCTGCTGTGATCGTTGAAGGCATCCAGGGTGTTGGTGGTATCAACGTCGCAGAGGAAAGCTTCCTGAAAAAGATCCGTTCGCTTTGTGATGATTATGGTGCAGTGTACATTGCCGACAGCGTGCAGTGCGGCTACGGAAGAACAGGCAAATTCTTCAGCCATGATTTCGCCGGCGTAAATGCAGACATTTATACAATGGCAAAAGGAATGGGTAATGGTTTTCCTGTCGCAGGCATTATCGTTGCACCACACATCAAGCCAAAACATTTCCAGCTCGGAACTACATTTGGCGGCAATCACCTGGCATGTGCCGCGGCATTAGCTGTATTGGAAACGATCGAAGAAGAGAAGCTGATGGGAAATGCCGTCATGATCGGAAAATACCTGAAAGATGAATTGAATAATATTCCCGAGATCGAGAATGTAAGAGGCCGCGGTCTGATGATAGGCTTTGATGTGCCTGAAGAACTGAAAGACCTCAAAAAGAACCTCCTGTGGAATCAGCAGATCTTTACCGGTGAAGCAAAACCAAACGTGATCCGCCTGCTGCCTTCACTCGCACTTAAGAAAAAAGATGCTGAACAATTCATCGACGCATTAAAAGAAGAGATACAAAAACTCGTCCCCACTTCAACACCCGTAAACCAAGAATGAGAAATTTCATTTCCGCCGCTGATGCCCAGGATATAGATGGGCTGGTGCAAAAAGCACTTTCCTATAAAGCTGATCCGTTTAAAGACAAATCACTGGGTGCCGGAAAACGCATTGGCTGCCTGTTTCTGAATCCAAGCATGCGTACCCGCTTGAGTACACAGATTGCGGCGCAGAATCTCGGAATGGAAGCCATCGTTTTTAATGTTGGGAGCGAAGGCTGGGCCCTGGAATTTGAAGAAGAAGCGATCATGAGCGGAAATACTGTCGAACACGTAAAAGATGCCGCTCCGATCTTTGGCAAATACTTCGACATACTCGCTATAAGAACGTTTCCTTCTTTAAAGAATAAAGAAGATGATTACAGCGAACTTTATATAAAACAGTTCATCAAATATGCAGGCATTCCCGTTGTAAGCCTGGAAAGTGCAACGCTTCATCCGCTTCAGTCCCTCACTGATATCATTACGATCAGCGAAAACGAGCAAAAGAAAGCAAGCATTAAAAAACCAAAGATCGTTCTCACCTGGGCGCCACACGTAAAGGCATTGCCGCAATGTGTGGCAAACAGCTTCTCTCAATGGGTCAATGCATGGGGAAAAGCAGACTTCGTGATCACACACCCTGAAGACTATGAACTGAGCGAAGAGTTCACTACAGGTGCTACTATCACACATGACCAGGACGAAGCGCTCAAAGATGCCGACTATGTTTATGTAAAGAACTGGAGCACTTTCAAAGACTATGGTAAAGTATATGAAAGCGATCCGAAATGGATGCTGACGAATGAAAAACTGAAGCTGACCAACAATGCTAAAGTAATGCATTGCCTTCCCGTTCGCCGGAATGTTGAACTGAGCGACGAGATCCTGGACGGACCAAACAGCCTCGTAACACAGGAAGCCAGCAACAGGGTATGGGCGGCGCAAACGGTGCTGAGCGAGATATTGAGCGGTAAATGAGTTTAAAAGTTTTAAAGTTTAATGGTTAAAAATTATTAATTACCATCAAACTTTAGCAGAAGTCGGCTAAACTTTTAAACCATTGAACATTTAAACTTTTAAACTTACTTCTCCCTAATGACGCGTTTACTAGTTGTAAAGATCAGTGGAAATATTATTGACGACGAAGTCAAACTATTCTCTTTCCTGAAAGAATTTGCCGCGATCAATATGCCAAAGATACTGGTGCATGGTGGAGGAAAGCTGGCTACAAAGCTGGCTGAAACGATGGGCGTAAAACAACAGCTTGTTGACGGCAGAAGAATTACGGATGCGGAAACCCTGAAGATCGTGACGATGGTGTACGCTGGTTATATCAATAAGAATATTGTAGCCCGGCTTCAATCACATCATTGTAATGCACTCGGTCTTTGCGGAGCTGATGGTGATGCGATCCTGGCACACAAACGCAAACACCCGGTAGTGGATTACGGCTTTGTCGGCGATGTTGACGCGATCAACACCTCCCTGTTAAAGTCCTTACTTGATCAGAACATCACCATCGTATTCGCCCCAATTACGCATGATCAGCAGGGACAATTGCTGAACACCAATGCAGACACGATTGCGCAGGAAGTGGCCAAAGGTCTGGGCGACCAGTTTGATGTAAGCCTGGTTTACTCATTTGAGAAATCAGGGGTGCTGCTTGACGCAGACGATGACGCTACTGTAATTGCTGAACTGACACCGTCTTACTATAAAGAGCTCAAAGAGAAAGAAAAGATCTTTGCCGGAATGATCCCAAAACTTGATAATGCTTTCACCGCCCTGAACAATGGCGTAAAGAAAGTGATCATCGGCAAAGCGGAAGACCTGGCCAAACTGATCGACGGAAGTTCAGGCACAACTATTATCAATGAATAATGCCAGTATACATACTATTCAGCAAGATGCGATCGATCTTTTAAAAGAGCTTATAGCCACTCCTTCTCTCAGTAAGGAAGAAGATCAGACTGCCGGAATACTTTGCCGTTTTCTTGGTAGCCGTAATATAGAACACACAAGAGTGGGCAATAATGTATTTGCGCGAAACGCAGCGTTTGACGAAAGCAAACCTACAATCCTGTTGAATTCGCACCATGATACCGTTAAGCCCAATCCTCAATACACTAAAGACCCTTTCGCCCCCATTGAAGAAGAAGGAAAACTCTTCGGACTCGGCAGCAATGACGCAGGCGGATGCCTTGTATCACTGATCGCAGCTTTTGTTCACTTCTATGATCAGAAAGATCTTAGTCACAACATCATGATCGCCGCTACCGCAGAAGAAGAGATCTCCGGCATCGGCGGTATCGAACTAACGATCCCCTATTTGCCTCCTGTCAGCTTTGCGATCGTGGGCGAACCCACTCAAATGCAAATGGCCGTTGCCGAAAGAGGACTGATGGTACTGGATTGTATCAGCCATGGCAAAGCCGGGCATGCCGCACGAAACGAGGGCGAAAATTCTATTTACAAAGCCTTGAAAGATATCGAATGGTTCCGCACATTTCAATTAGAAAAGGTTTCAGATCTTCTTGGCCCATCTAAAATGAGTGTAACCGTTATTGAAACTGAAAACAAAGCGCACAATGTTGTACCTGCCGTCTGCCGCTTCGTGGTTGACACAAGAATCAATGAACTCTATACTTTTGAGGAAGTGGTTGAGATCATCAGGGCCAATGTTACATCCGAAGTAAAACCGCGAAGTACGCGCCTCCGCTCCACTTCCATTGCCCTGGACCATCCTGTTGTACAGGCCGGTCTCGCGCTCAACAGGAGTTACTACGGTTCGCCCACCACTTCCGATAAGGCGCTGATGCCTTTCCCGGCCCTCAAAATGGGACCCGGTGATTCCGCACGCAGTCATACCGCCGACGAATACATTTATCTTTCAGAAATACGCGAAGGCATCGACCTCTATATCCAACTGCTGAACCGTATCCTGTAAGCGATAGTCCACCCAAACTGTTTTACCTCTTTTCTCCTTCAAACTCTTAGCTCATGAAACTCTGGCAAAAAAATATCGCCTCCCTTGCAGAAGTAGAAACCTTCACCGTCGGTAAAGACCGTGAAATGGATCTATACCTTGCGCCGTTTGACGTGCTTGGCTCGCTGGCTCATATACAAATGCTGGAGTCAGTGGGATTGCTCACTGCACCTGAACTATCGTCCCTTCAGGCTGAACTAAAAAGGATTTACGGGGCCATAGAAAAAGGAGAATTCAAACTGCAGGATGATGTCGAAGACATCCATTCACAGGTTGAACTATTACTGACGCAGGCGCTTGGCGATACCGGGAAAAAAATCCATAGCGCCCGCAGCCGTAACGACCAGGTGCTGGTTGATGTAAAGTTATTCCTGCGCAGTGAACTCGAATCGCTTGTAGGCAGTGTCCATTCCCTATTTGAATTGCTGCAAGCACAGAGTGAAAAATATAAAGACCACCTGTTTCCGGGATATACCCACCTGCAACTTGCCATGCCTTCTTCATTCGGCCTTTGGTTTGGCGCTTATGCTGAAAGCCTTGTCGATGATCTGAACACCGTTAAAGCCGCTTATGAAGTAGTGAATAAAAATCCACTCGGATCAGCTGCAGGCTACGGCTCTTCCTTCCCGATCAACCGTACAATGACTACGCAACTGCTCGGCTTCCGTGATCTCAATTATAACGTCGTATACGCACAGATGGGACGCGGAAAAGCAGAACGTATCGTTGCCCAAAGCATGGCAAACATCGCAGACACCCTCGCTAAAATGAGTATGGACGCATGCCTGTATCTCAATCAAAACTTTGATTTCATCAGTTTTCCTGCCGAACTTACTACCGGTAGCAGCATCATGCCGCACAAGAAAAACCCCGATGTGTTCGAACTGATCCGCTCCCATTGTAACAGGGTCAAAGCCCTGCCTAATGAGATCATGATGATGACCACCAATCTTCCATCAGGCTATCACCGCGATCTTCAATTACTGAAAGAACACCTCTTCCCTGCTTTCAAAACACTGAAAGATTGTATTGAGATGGCCGGGCTGATGTTATCCAATATCGAAGTGAAACAAGACATTGTAAAAGATGAAAAATACAAATTCATCTTCAGCGTAGAGGAAGTTAATAAGCTGGTGTTACAGGGAATTCCATTCAGGGATGCTTATAAACAGATCGGCCTGGATATTGAAGCCGGTAAGTTCACCTATGATACGCATATCCAACACACACACGAAGGCAGTATCGGCAACCTGGGAACAGAACAGGTGAAACGTCAGATGAATGATGTGATCAGGTCTTTTGACTTCGAAAAAGTACACACCGCCATTGCTGCATTAACCCGTTAGTAATTTTATATTGGCGTAGGAGTATCGCAGAGAGGACAAAGTCTTCGCGTTCTCTGCGTTTCCTTCGCGCTCTCTGCGATACTCCTACGCCCGGAAAAAACT
>JBEVKW010000402.1:0-43763 GCA_040509495.1 Chitinophagaceae bacterium
TTACAGGATTGCTGCACTCCGTCGTAGTTTATCCATTAGCGTGTAATGATAATTCACCTGAATCAATGGCACTGAAAGTGGGCGGCCCATTCTTGATCATTCGCGCCCATTGGAGAACCATTCGCGTTTCAACCGCTTATTCAGTCCCTGCCTGTAGGTGATCCCCACCGGCATCCTTATCTCATTGACGGTCACAGTATCTTTTCCATGTTCCTGTATCTTATTCAACGAAACAATAAACGATTTATGGATCCGCAGAAAGCGGTCATCCGGTAGTAATTCTTCCAGCTCACTGGTGGTCAGCGAAACAATATGGGTTTTTGAAGGTGTGCTGATACGTATAAAATTGCCCAGGCTTTGTGCATACAGAATATCATCGAGCTCGATCCGGATGTTTGTATTTCCGGATTTTACGGTAATAAAAGAAAGCGTTTCTTTTTTCTCCGGTTCTTTTTTGACGGCGATCTCGAAATATCGTTCAGTCGCGGTGATAAAGCGGGGAAGGTTGATCGGCTTCAGCAAGTAATCCACTACTCCGAAATCATAACTCTCCATTGCGTGCTCTGAATAGGCTGTCGTGAGAATTGTACGCGGAGGATTTTTCAGTGTGCGAAGAAGATCCATGCCGGAGATCTCGGGCATATTGATATCCAGGAACATCAGGTCTACCGGATGCTGGCGCAGATAATTGATCGCTTCGAAAGCGTTATAGCATTGTTGTACCAGTTCCAGCTGCGGCACATGGCGGATATGACTCAACAGCACATAATGCGCCGCGGGTTCGTCATCCACGATGATGCAGGTCCTTCTCTGGTCCATACTTTTCGATTTTCAGTCTCAAATGTACTTGAAAATCGCCAGAGCCTTCTCGTATGTCCAGCTGATGACGGTCGGGGTAAATGATGGCCAGTCTTTCTTTTGAATTCTTTAAGCCGATCCCGGTAGAAACCACCTCTGCCTTTTTTCGTGGTACAGAATTCCGCACATCCATCACAAACCAATCGTTCTCCATTTTCAGGGATACGGACACTGCGCAATGTTCTACGCTGCAGGTGCTGTGTTTGAATGCATTTTCAACAAACGCGATGAGCAACATTACAGGGATCTTGTATTGTGCGGGATTGTCCACTGCCTGGGTGAACTGAACGTCACAACGATGTCCCACCCGTTCTTTTTCAAGATTGATATAGCTTTCTATAAAACCGATCTCATCTTTCAGCGAAACACATTTCTTGCTGCCGCTTTCCAACTGGTAGCGCATCAGCTGCGAAGCCTGCATCAGCAGGTCAGATACACGATCTGGATACTGGAGACTTACGCCGTAAAGGGTATTGAACGTATTAAAAAGAAAATGGGGGTTCAGCTGGCTGCGCAGTGCATTTAACTGCATCTCACGGGTAAGATTGTTCTCACGTTCTACCTTGCGCTGCTCCCGGTAGTACTTCAACAGGAACAGCGGCCCCATGATACAGATCGATGTGGCAATGACAGTCGCTACATGATAGGCAAATGTCTGTTGCCGGATCTCTTTATAAAGATCACAGTTCTTGTATAACCATCCTGTTGCGGCTTCATACAGGATCGCTGAAAAAAGCAGCACCAACCCGATACTCATTAATGTGTAAGCGAGGGGTTTGCCCTTTTCAAACAACACAGGCAGAAGGAAATTCCGGTTGAGTTGTGCGTGCGTGTACAGGATCGCGAAATAGGTGCTGGCTTTCCATAAGCTGTTCCATGAACTGATCAGCATCCAGTCGTTCATGGTAAACAGAACAAACGTAAAAAGCAACACCACTATCTCCTGCAACCACTTATTCTCAACAGTTCTCCGGATGGCTATTTGCATTTTAGTTAGTGACTTTACCTCACAAAGGACGCGCTTAAATGCATAAGTATCATGGCGAAAATGACCAGTTGCATTCATCATTTATGAATACGAAGCATCATTTTTGCTCATGCGTTCTGCAAAACTGTCAATTGATTTGCAGTATGAATTTAAAGAGACGCAGCACTCCTCTCTCTGCGCGACTTTCACTTTCCCTGCTTGCTTTTATGATCCTTTCTGTGGCCCAGGCGCAAACGCTATCGCTCCGCGAAGCTGTTGATACCGCTATGGCACGGTATGGTATCATTCAGGCAAAAGGGAACTACGTTAAGGCCGGCGAAGAACGTGTGATACAATCAAAGCGGGAATACCTTCCCAATCTTAATTTCTCTGCACAGCAGGTGTATGGAACCGTGAATGGCCAGAATGGCCCCTTGTATGGCTTCGGCGGACTTGGTGTGGCATCATCCGGCCTGCCGCTTCCCGATCAGAACTGGAATGCCGCCTTTGGTGCGCTTTACCTGGCAAATATCAACTGGGAATTCTTCAGCTTCGGTCGCGCAAAGGAGCGGATCAACGTTGCAAGAAGATCCCTGCATGTGAATGAAACAGATCTTGACCAGGAAAAATTCCAGCACCGGGTACGTGTAGCAGGCGCATATCTCAACCTGCTGGTCGCACAACGGTTAAAACGCATCCAGGAGAAAAATCTTGAGCGTGCGATGATCGTAAAGCGAACCGCCACTGCGCGCGCAGCAAATGGATTGCTTGCCGGGGTTGACTCATCCCTCGCGAATGCCGAAGTATCGGCGGCGAGGATCGCGCTGACTAATGCGGATAACCTGGTACGTGAGCAGGCAAATCAATTGTCTGTTCTTACAGCGCTGCCCACGCAGGATTATGTGCTTGATACAACATTCATTAATAAACTGCCAATGGCTCTTGCAGATTCAGTTGGTTTGCAGGAACAACTTCACCCGATCCTGCAATACTACCAAAGCCGGATCGATCTCAGCAACCGCCAGGTGATCCTTAACCGGAAACAGTACTATCCAACGTTCAGCTTTTTCAGTGTGTATCAAACAAGAGCTTCCGGATTTTCTTCCAACTATGCAGTCGATCAGTCGGCTTTTTCCCATAATTATATTGACGGCATCAAACCCACCAGAAGCAATTACCTGTTAGGTATCGGTGTACAATGGAACATGACGACGTTGCTTCGTACCCGCCCTGCTATAAAGGCGCAGGAGTTCACTTCAAAGGGTTTGCAGGAAGAATACAACCAGGTAAAGCAGCAGTTGGATGCGCAGGTTTCACTGGCGGACGTGCGCATTAAGAATGCACTCAGCAACTATAAAGAAGTACCCAACCAACTGAAGTCAGCCTCCGATGCTTACCTGCAGAAAACAACGCTTTATAATAACGGCCTTACCAATATCGTCGATGTAACGCAAGCACTGTATGCTTTGAACCGTGCGGAGACAGATCGCGATGTATCATACAGCAATGTATGGCAGGCTTTGTTGCTCAAGGCAGCGGCAACGGGAAACTGGGATATTTTCATTAACGAATTTTAAGAGATCATCATGAACATGATACGTTTCGCGCTTCGCAAGCCGATCACCATACTGGTTATTGTTGCCGGATTATTTTTCTTTGGTATCCAGGCAGCACGAACGATCAAGGTAGATATATTCCCAAAGCTGGAGCTTCCGGTGATATATCTTTCGCACCCATTCTCCGGCTATACTCCGTCGCAGATGGAAGCGATGTTTGCGAAGCAATATATCAACATCATGCTTTTTGTAAATGGGATCAAAGCCATTGAAACAAAAAACATACAGGGACTGACACTGATGAAGATCAGTTTCTATCCCGGAACAAATATGGCGCAGGCAGCTGCGGAGCTGAGTGCCTTTGCCAACAGGATCCAGGCGATCTTCCCACCGGGATCCAACCCACCGTTCATTATACGTTTTGACGCATCAACACTTCCGGTAGGGCAGGTGGTGCTGAGCAGCGACAGAAGAAGCAATAACGAATTGCTTGATATGGCAAACGTTTACGTGCGCTCATCTTTCACCACCATTCCCGGTCTTGTATCAGCACCTCCATTCGGCGGTAACGTCCGGACCATTGTGGTCAAAGTGGATCCGCAGATGCTGCGTTCACATAACCTGACACCTGATCAGGTCGTGGAAGCATTGCGGGTGAACAACCAGACTACCCCGTCAGGTAATGTCCGGATCGGCGATAAGAACTATATCACTCCAACCAATACTTTATTAAAAGAAGTAAAGGATTTTGAAAACATCCCCTTGTTCAAAGGTGGTGTACAAAATCTTTACCTGAGAGATATTGCTACTGTTGAAGATGGTGCAGATGTATCTGTAGGATACGGTCTTGTAAATGGCAAGCGCTCCGTTTATCTCAGCATTGCAAAAAATGCAGATGCATCCACCTGGGAAGTTGTGCAGAACCTGAAGAAAGCATTACCCAAAATGCAGTCACAACTTCCGGAAGATGTACACCTCTCCTATGAGTTCGATCAGTCGACCTACGTGATCAACTCAGTAGAAAGTTTATTAACGGAAGGCATCATCGGCGCGATCCTCACAGGATTGATGGTCATGTTATTCCTTGGAGATGTAAGAGGTGCACTGATCGTGATCATGACCATCCCTACATCCATCATATCCGGCGTATTGTTCCTTAGTTTGTTTGGACAAACGATCAATATCATGACGCTGAGCGGTCTTGCGCTCGCGATCGGGATCCTGGTGGATGAGAGTACCGTGACGATAGAGAACATACACCAGCATTTGGATATGGGTAAGCCGAAGGCGGTCGCCATATGGGACGCCTGTAAAGAAATTGCCTTCCCGAAGTTGCTGATCCTGCTTTGTATCCTTGCCGTATTCGCTCCCGCATTCACCATGGGGGGAATACCGGGTTCATTGTTCCTTCCGCTTGCGTTAGCGATCGGGTTCAGCATGATCGTTTCTTATTTCCTTGCACAAACATTTGTGCCGGTGATGGCGAACTGGCTGATGAAAGTAAAACATCATCACAAACAAAAGAAAACTGAAGCGACGGAAGAAACTGCAGAAGTGGAAGGTTATGATCAGACAGATAAGGATACCTGGAGTCAAAAGAAAGCATTGGTTGAACGGGAAGACAGCAATCTCGATGGCAAGGTCAGCGGTTTTGAAAAATTCAGGATGCGTTATCTGCGGTTCATTAACCGAATGATGCCTTACAGGAAGCCGATCGTGATCGCGTATATCCTGATCGTATGTGGTTTCGCCTTCTGGATGATGCAATCGATCGGGCGGGATGTATTGCCGAAAGTAAATGGCAGCCAGTTTCAGGTAAGGCTTCGCGCACCGGAAGGAACACGGATCGAAACGACAGAACAAAAAACACTGTCAGCGATCAACGGTATCAAACAGATCGTGGGGCCGGAAAATGTTTCCATTACCTCTTCTTATGTGGGAACGCACCCTTCGCTGTTCTCGATCGCGCCGATCTTCTTATGGATGGCGCAACCGCATGAAGCCGTGATACAGGTGCAGCTCAGCGAACATTATAAAACCGACCTTGATGGTCTGAAAGAAAAGATCCGTGCACAGTTCTCCAAAGATCTGCCTGATCTGAAACTTTCCTTCGAACCAATTGAGCTGACGGATAAGATCCTGAGCCAGGGCTCACCAACACCGATTGAAGTGCGCCTGGCTGGAAGAAATAAACAGGTGAATGAAACCTATGCAAACAAGCTGATCGCAAAGCTGAACGAGATCTCGTATCTGCGCGATGTACAGTTGGGCCAATCCACTAAATATCCTTCGATCAATATCGACGTGGACCGTGTAAGAGCAGCGCAGCTGGGATTGGATATGACGGACGTATCCAGGTCGTTGATTGCGTCCACCTCATCATCCCGTTATACCGATAAGAATATCTGGGTGGATGAAAAAGCTGGTTACAGCTACAGTGTGCAGGTGCAGGTGCCGGAAAGTAATATGCAAAGTGTCAATGATATCAGCGAGATCCCCTTGCTGCGCAATGCGACAAGACCTGTGCTGGGAGATGTGGCGACCATCACACCCGGAACGACCTATGGTGAAAATGATAACCTTGGCGCTACTCCTGTATTATCGGTGACAGCGAATCTGAATAATAAAGATCTTGGATCGGCGGCGAAAGATGTGAAGAAAGCGATCGCTGCATTAGGGAAATTGCCGAGAGGATTAAGTGTGGAAGTAATCGGGTTGAGCAATACGCTGACAGATACGATGAGCAGTTTGGAAAGCGGATTGGTCGTTGCGATCCTGGTAATATTCTTAATGCTCGCAGCAAACTTCCAGTCGTTCAAAGTATCCGGAGTTGTATTAGCCACAGTACCTGCGGTAATTCTTGGTTCGATCGCATTGCTGCTGATCATGGGTTCAACACTGAACCTGCAATCATACATGGGAATGATCATGTCTGTGGGTGTATCGATCTCGAACGCGGTATTGCTGATCACGAATGCGGAACAGTTGCGTAAGCACAGTGGCAATGCGATCACGGCCGCAACAGAAGCTGCTGCATTACGTATGCGCCCGATCCTGATGACGGCGCTGGCGATGGTGGTTGGTATGATCCCAATGGCCAGCGGCTTGGGTGAAGCGGGTGATCAGTCATCCCCGCTCGGACGTGCAGTTGTCGGAGGCCTGATTGCCTCTACCTTTGCAGCATTGTTTATCCTGCCACTGGTGTTTGCGTGGGCACAAGGCAAGGCGACAACGCAGAGTGTGTCGCTGGATCCGGAAGATGAGGAGAGCAGGTTTTATGCGGGAGAAGCAAAGGTTTAAAAGTTTAATTGTTCAGAAGTTTAAGGTTAATAAATGATATGGTGTGCTTCAGTACATCGCTAAATAAAAAGGGATGAAAAAAAATCTTACAATAGCTGCTGTATTGTTTACAGCCATTACGATGATGGAAAGCTGCGGCTCTGCCGAAAGCAAAGAAGCGAAAGCGCCGGTGGCGGAGCCGGAGACGGAAGTGGTACACCCGGTAAGGGGATCGTTGTCTTCATCGATCCAATTACCGGGAGAGCTGGTAGCTTTTCAGCAGGTGGATCTTTATGCAAAGATCAGTTCCTTCGTGCGCAAACTATATGCTGACGTTGGAACAGAAGTGAAAGCAGGTCAGTTGCTTGCTACGATGGAAGCACCTGAATTGAATTCACAGCTTTCCGGCGCGGAATCAAGACTGAAAGCGCAGGAAGCGATCTATCTCTCCAGCAAAGCCACTTATGAGCGTTTGCTGGAAACGAGTAAAACGCCAGGAACTATTTCGCCAAATGATCTTGATATCGCACTGGCAAGGCAGAAATCTGATCTCGCTCAACTGGAAGCGGCAAAGGCTTCTCACCGTGAGATCGGTAATAACCGTGATTACCTGGAGATCAGGGCGCCTTTCAGTGGTGTGATCAGTGCGAGAAATGTAAGTGCCGGCGCTTATGTGGGGCCAGCGGGCAAAGGTTCCGATGCGCCGATCTTTACACTGCAGGAGTTTAAGAAACTGCGTCTGGTGGTAAGTGTACCGGAAGCATATCTGCCCTATTTCAATAACAAAACAGAAGTGAAGTTTACGGTGAAGTCCGTGGCGAAAGATACATTTACTGCGAAGGTTTCGCGTGCATCCGGTGCATTGGATACGCGGTTGCGTTCACAGCGAACGGAGATGGATGTGGAGAATCAACCAAAATTATTACCTGGTATGATCGCGGAAGTATCGATGCCGCTGGCGGGAGATACAGCTACTTTGCTGGTGCCGGCAAAAGCGGTGCTGCGTTCTACGACGGGAACATTTGTGGTAAAGATTGAAAATGGTAAAACAGTTTGGGTGCCGGTGAAAGCGGGCCGCAGTGCGGGCGATAAGACGGAGATCTTCGGAAATGTTTCTACAGATGATACGATCGTGAAGACGGCGACAGAGGAAGTACGTGATGGCGGTGAGGTGAAGAAGGTGAAGCTGACTGAATGATAATTGGCGTAGAAGTATCGCAAAGGACGCAAAGAACCGCAATGGGCGCAAAGTTGATCTTTACGACTGCTGCAGTTCTTTGTACTTTCTGGCTGAAGCACGCAATTACTTATTTGCTTTCTGATCGCGCAGTAGTCGTTGTAACTGGCCTGGAATTATTTTATAATCAATCTTTTAAGACAACCGAACACTGTATGCCATTTTGTTTTCTTTTGGTATAAGACTTCTAGTTGAATGCTTACATCGGATACCTCAATCCGTTACCGCGTCCACCGGCAAGGCGTCACTCCTACTACACCATTGCCACCCCTGCGCCATACTTATGTGTAACAAAAAAGACACGCGAGGAAAAATGGCCCAGTTGCTAATAAGGATCACCCTGTATTTCAAAATGTGGAAAAGATCAACAGGGAATCCACTCTGCTGTTTTTGAATTATTTGAAAGGTTTATTCAGTTACATCGGCTTATGCTGGACCGGTTTATGATAAGATTTTCATACCATTTCCTAATACAAACTTCTTCTTATGACAAACACTAAAATCGCCGCCCGTCAATTCACCGAATCACCCGTATTGTTTACCGCTTATTTGCCGCTGAAACAGCACTCAGAGCCGGAGGATGGAGCGATTGAGGAAGAGGGTTCATTGAATGATTATGTGTTGAGCGAAGATCTGGACTGGGAAGGGGAAGATGAGTGAGGATCTATTTAGTTGTCTCCAAAAGCATCGGCATTTGTCACCTGCGTATGATACTGTTAATGGCTTAGTTAGCTCAATGACCGTCTTGTCTAACTAAGCCCTATAAAGCTGTCTTTAATCCATCTGCCTGAAATTATCATCAGCAGATACCTGTATACGTCCATCGTAATAGCTGTTTCTAGTTGTTAAAGCAGAGACTGCTATCCCATACAAATCCCTTCAACCGTCGTTGCGTAACATGAGCTTTAACTAGCTTCTCTTCAAAGAAAATCAAAAAATTTCCACACACTATTTCAGCAACTCTCTTATTTTTTCTAATTCTTCTGTTTCGTGTCTGGATTTTTTTTCCTGCAACAGGTCAATTATTTCATCTATTACGATCGCAGCCATGGACGCATCACTTACGGAATAGGCAGCACTGGGCTCCCCGGATTCATCGGTAACAACATCTTCCTGCTCTTCATATAACGTCGGTTCAGAAAGTTTTGCTTTCAGGATATTATGCACTTCTTCAAAAACATCTTTACTCACTTTCAATATGACAGTATTGGCTTCATTTGTCGAATCAACATCTTTTGTAACAACATAAAGAACGGGAATTGATCTGTTATTGGCAGCGGTGAAATTCATTTTGATGCTCATGGAAGACACATCAGGATTGCATGCAGTAACAAACAAAAAAAAGAAGGCACACAGAACAATCACTTTCATCGTTGCAACTTTTATTGGGTGGTTGGCAGATCAGATGCCGGGATGAGCCAAGTTAAGGAGATTTCCCGTTGTGCTGTTATTTTTTTCCATCCGGAGGCGTTCCGTTTTGATCAGAAAAGAAAAGCCGTTCCGCTGATCATCATGATCAGCAAAACGACTTTATAGCGACTTCAAATTGGCTACTTCCTTTTTTGCTTCATCTGCCGGATCTCTTCATTCTGGCGTTCATTTTCTTTTTTCAGTTCTATCACGTACAGCGTTAGTTCTTCGATCTTTTTCAGTAGCATAGCCTGGCTGTCTCCAAGATCAAGACCTTCGGCTGCAACCGTTTCAGCAGAAGGTACGCCGGGAAGATGTTTATTCTCTCTAATAAAATCATCCACCTCTTTTAATGTAGGTAGTTTGTAATCTTTCTCAAACACATAATCAGCCCAGGTAGTCTGATCCACTTTCACTCTCCTTGTGCGGATACCTGTTTCCACAAAAAGCTGGAATCCGGTTTCACTTACATTGATTGTTCCAATTCCGACACTTGTTCCATTATCAAAAACAATACTGTTTCCGATAGCGGTGGTGCCGGAATATTTAGCGAGATAGTTATTGGTTCCACTGATCGATCCGCTGCCTCCGATCGTTGAGGCTTCGCGGAATCCAAGATTGCCATCAGCATCGCTCACGAGCACTCTTGTTTTAAGATTGTCACTGGATAAACCCGCGAACCTGATCGAACCACTGGTATGTAATTGAGCCGTTGGCACAGATACACCCAGCGCCAGTTTCCCGTCAGACATCACTCGCATATAAGCCGTCTGGTTACTGGCCTGCCATTCCTGCAAAGCTCTTGTCGTTAACTGGTCAGGAATAGCTCTCACGATGATACCGGTTTGGTCAGTTCCCCCGGGCGTGACGAATACCATAGGAATACTGGAAAAATTCGGCGGATCGGTCATGTTCATTGTTGCCATCAAAAACGGGGGAATTGTTCCGCTTTGCGAGTTATTCATGATCAATCTTCCTCCATGATCAAACTTGCTGATGATAGCACCGGCAAAATTCTTCACTTCAATCAGGTTATGATTCGGTGTATAAGAGCTTTGTTTCACCGAAATCCCTGCAGAATTATCGGCAGAAGCCTCCACATGTAACCTTGCCGTACTTGCCGTGGTTGTGCCGATCAATGTGTTACCGGCAAACTGTCCACCGCCGGAACGGTTGATGTGCGCAACTTCCACACCATCGAATTTAGCAGACAACACTTTATAATTTGCCGGAGTGGTTCCGTCTACCCCATTGTCGATGATAAGACTGGCTGGCTGGCCGAAACTGGGATGAGACCGGAGCATACTGATCGGCTGCTGATAGCCTAACATCACCAGATTATTACTGAACTGTAAATACCCACCATTGAACACGCTATTTCCTTCGGCATTCGTATGCATGTTCATGGAACGCAAACGGTAAACGTTGAATTCTCCTGTAGCCCCATTATAAACGACATGGTTATTCTCCGGATCATTTGAAATAACAAATCCCGTTGCACTGTTTGTCTGAAAACGCGAACGCCCTAAAAGCTGGAATTTTGGCCCATCATCTGAAGTCTTCCCTAAAAGAAAATTGCCCGCTGCGGAAAGCCGGAAACCTTCTGTGTTGTTGGCCCGGAAGATCAATGGCTGGTTGTCTGTTGTACCAACAAAATTTGATGAAGAAGTTCCGCTGTTCCCGGCTGTGAGCCAGTTCTGACTAAATAAAGGACCGGCACATAAAGATGCCAGCAGCAAAAAAGTGATTCGCATGGTTGGTGGTGGTTAAAATTAGAGATGATAAGGAAGTATCTGTCCGCACAGTATAAAGAACGTATTCTCCCTTTGATTGATCAGGAAAAACGTTCAGACACTTGGAACATCAAATTTTCAGAGCCGGAATGTTGCAACGAATTTGATACAACCTGTGCAAAAAAACAATAAGATGAAACACTTAACAGCTATACAACATAAAAAATGACTCTTCCCTAAACGAAAAAACGATACAATGCAACAGCATCCGCTAAAGGCATTTTCAATACAATAGAAAAACGCACATCCCCTATACCGTGAACCTTCATTGTTTCTTTTGCGCTTTTCACGTATTTAAATACCCATTAAAGGGTATTGCTTCATTCACTATTACTTCTTAATCTTGCATTGGTTTTTCATAGGATATTGGATTTTAAAAAGGGACTGAATTTCTATTCTGGTCCCGTTTTTTTTGCCCCTACCGCCCAAAACAACCCCATTTCCTCGATTCCATACATCTCTTTCCTCTTTTCCCTCCTTTCCTCCTTCTTCTCTTTGCTTACCTTCGGTAAAAATCACACACTGAGTTATGCCATCTGTACTGGTTCAATTTGCGCACCCCTCGTTTTACAGGTCGCGTATTCAAAAGTCGCTGCTCAAAACCTGTAAGAAACTGGAAGGGATCACCATCAATGATCTTTACGAGCAGTATCCTGATCTTCATATTGATGTAAAGCGGGAGCAGGAGCTTTTACTTAAGCATGACATTCTTGTACTGCAGCATCCTTTCTACTGGTATAGCGGGCCGGCGATCATTAAGCAGTGGCTCGACCTTGTGCTGGAGTACAACTGGGCGTATGGCCCGAAAGGCTTTGCATTACAGGGAAAGAAGATGCTCAGCGCGATCTCCTGTGGCGGAGGAGAAAATGCGTATACACCTGAGGGACATAACGCTTTTCCTGTTAATCAGTTCCTGCTGCCTTACCGGCAAACCGCATCCCTCTGCCGTATGGAATATATGCCGCCGTTTGTTGTATATGGTACGCATCGCATAGAAGCGAATGACATTGATGAAGAAAGTCTTATATATGCAGATATCCTAAGCGGCCTTGCGTCCGGAAGAATACAACCTGAAAACTACCAGGGCCTTGAAGTGATCAATAGCCTGGGCCACGGGATTGAAGGATAAGTAAACTTAGCCGGGTAAGAAATGTTATTGGAAGAGGGGTGGTCATGGGCGGAGCCCGGTAGTCCTTCTCATAGCAGACATAAGAATAATCAAAACTGACCTTTTAAAGAATCGTACAGACACCACCGGCATCGATCAATAAGTAGACCATCAACCATTTAACATCGGCCTACTACACCGATCATGCTGGAAGTCTCAAAAAAATAAATCATGCAGCAAACATTCTTCTTTCAGGCAATGATCTATCTGGCAGCCGCTGTGATCATGGTGCCGATCGCCAAAAAACTGGGACTGGGCTCCGTGCTTGGTTACCTGTTCGCCGGCATCATTATCGGTCCTGTTGGCCTTCATTTTATTGGTGAAGAAGGTCAGGACCTGATGCACTTTGCGGAATTTGGCGTCGTGATGCTGCTTTTTATCATAGGACTGGAGCTTGAGCCCTCGCGTTTGTGGCGGATGCGCCGGTCGATCGCAGGATTAGGAGGTTTACAGGTTGGCGTAACCACAATTGTACTTGCTGCCCTTGTAATGCTTCTCCGGCTTGACTGGAAACAGGCGCTTGTATTAGGAATGATACTTTCCCTTTCTTCAACCGCCATTGTGCTGCAATCCCTTTCTGAAAAGAATCAATTGAAAACATCTGCGGGGGAAAGTTCATTTGCTGTACTACTTTTCCAGGACCTTGCAGTGATCCCCATGCTCGCCATACTTCCTTTGCTGGCGGTGAGTCATGCCGGTGCAACAGGTGATCATAAGGAAGCAGGCTTACTGGCCGAATGGCCGGGCTGGGCGCAAACACTGGCAGTGCTGGGTTCTGTCGCCGTTGTGATCATCAGCGGCCGATACCTGCTGAGACCGTTCTTCAGGCTGATCGCGAAAACGGGACTTAGAGAGATCTTTACGGCAACAGCCTTGTTGCTCGTTGTCGGCACCGCAACGTTGATGAATGCTGTTGGATTAAGCCCCGCTCTTGGCGCTTTCCTTGCCGGTGTGGTTCTCGCTAACAGCGAATACAGGCACGAACTGGAAAGTGATCTCGATCCGTTCAAAGGTCTCTTGCTCGGCTTATTCTTTATAGCAGTAGGAGCATCCATCAATTTTCACCTGATACTTTCCCGTCCATGGATGATACTGGGGCTGGTTGCGGCGGTCATGACCGTAAAGACGGCTGTGCTCACAGGGCTTGGAAAACTCTTCAAACTCGCCACACCGCAAAACCTGACCTTTGCGTTCGGCCTGAGCCAGGTCGGAGAATTCGCATTTGTACTAAGTAATGCGGCAAGAGCAGCCGGCATCCTCTCTCCGGAGATCATGGATACGCTCGTTGCAGTTGTTGCACTCAGCATGGTCATCACCCCATTGGTGATGCTCATCAATGATAAATGGATCCAACCAAGGCTCTGTGATCCGGACAAACATAAACCTGGAAGGGAGCATGACGTGGAAGCAGAAGAAAACCCTGTGATCATCGCCGGGTTCGGCCATTTCGGGAACACCGTCGGCCGGTTCTTACGCGCGAACAATATCAATACAACGGTACTGGATACAGACAGCGATAACGTTGACCTGCTGCGAAGAATGGGTTTCAAAGTATATTATGGGGATGCAAGCCGGCATGAGCTGCTGGAGATCGCCGGAGCAAAACAAGCCAGGCTGATCATTATTGCCATAGGAGATGAAGAAAAAAGACTCGAGATGATCCAAACCATCAAAAAGCATTTCCCCAACCTGCGGATGCTGGTAAGGGCAACGAACAGAAATGATGCCTACGATCTGATGAACGCCGGAATGATGCACATCTACCGCGAGACGCTTGACACGAGCCTGCGTATGGGGGTGGACGCTATGAAACTACTGGGATACCGGGCACATGAAACAAATCGCCTCGCAAAAACATTCTTTAAAGAAGATGAACGGCGATTGAAATACCTCAGCTCTATCCGCAATCCCGACGAATACGTGATCGCTATAAGAAAATATGTAGAAGAACTGGAAGAAACCTTACGTGCCGATCGGGACATTCTACGCGCCGGCGTGGATGATGGATGGGACGGAAGAGAAATGGTAAAGGCTCAGGCCGAGTTGGCCGCGGAATGATAACGGATGGCCACTGGCCAGCGATGAAGAATTCGCCGGGGTGACGGAAAAAACGTCTGAATATTGTTTTTTTCCCGTTACTGGGCACTGCGGTATTGATAGTTTTGAAGTGAACAAAAATACACGAGAAGCTGATGGCTATCTGTTACATACGGCCATTCATCAGCCTGTCTCTCATCAAAACGTATTTACTATGAAAACTTCAACCTTATTACCCGTTGCCCTGAACTGCCCCGATAAAGAAACCACCTCTCGAACCTTAAAGGTCCAACAGCTTATCCGTTCTACCCGCTGGGATCATACAAAAGTGCCCGAGATCCGCCTCAGCGGAGCCTGGCTCGAAAAGTTTGGATTCTATTCCGGTCAGCATATAGAAGTTTACACAATGCAGGGAAAACTGGTGTTGATGCCGAAAACCTGATGCCCGGCCTGTCAGGAAATAGCCGGAGTCTTTTCTTCTGCAGCCAGGTTAACGCCTACGCGTAGAGCTTTCAACCCGGAAACACCTTGTAATTCTTCCAATTCAAGGTATTCGAGGTCGTTGTTCAAAAGCTTTTCACCTTGCAGATAGCGTATATAGGAGATATATTCATCTGCTTCTTTCTGATTAAAGTAAACCAGCGCGATCTTACCGGGCTGGGTAAGCCGCGCCCTGGTTTCCCTGATGTTCACCTTATCGATCCGTTTTTTGATAATGTGATACCGGATATTATAAGCGCCCTCCACATCAAACCTCTTCTCGTCTTTACGGAATCGGATATCAATCGGATGTGAATGGATAAAGATCAGCTGTGTTGTTTCAACCTTCCGGGAAAGATGCGGGAGCAATGAATGGGAATATCTTGCGATCGCAGCCATAGAAGTAAGCTGCATCAACCGCAGATTCTTCAGGTAAATATTGCTGTATGGCTTGTTGGGAGTGATCGACTGGCCAATATAAATATCGTATTCAACGCCATCCGTCCTGAACTTTTCAAAATAGCATGGATATGCCTGCTGTATCTCATCTTTCAACATCTCGAAATAGTTATTCACCGATGAGATCACCGTTGTCATGGAAGATTCAAGCGCACGCCTGTTTTCATATGCAGCACCATTCTTTTCATTGATAGCCGAGAAGTATTCGTCTGCAATGGCTGTCAGTTCGGGCTGATTATCTATGAACTGCAAAAGGAATGGCACCATATCATTTTCCAGGAATTCGTTCAGCTTGATCTCCTGGTTGAAAACACTATTGTCTTTTTCTATCTTGTTAAGCCACTGCTGGCTTACAAAGATCTTTTCCTCCAGCAGGCCAAAACCTGTGGCATTTCGAAGCTTTTGCAGTACGTTCATTAGAACAGTGAACTGTACACGCAGGTCTTTTCTCAAAGCCTGGTTACGCTCGACTGTTGAATTCCGGATATCCACCGCACCATAAAGCGGATAAACATCGTCAAAGATGATATCTTCTGTTTCTTTCCTTGATTGAGGCTGATGTTCATTTTGCAGGTAATGCCAGGCTACTTCGTTAAACTTCCACTGAACGGATGGCTGCACGGCGGTAAACTTTTCCTTGATCACTTTTTCAATTGAATCATTGAACTGATCGATCGTATTCTTCAGCAGTTGCGACAGCAACGGCATTGCGGGCTCCAGCTGAGAGAGCAACGCTTCATTCAGAATACCTGGCTTTTTTGAATACACTTCTACCGCACCTACCAGCGCATTATTGAAAAACACCGGAAGCATGGCAAAAGAACGGACACCGGCCACTTTCAACGCATGGATCATTTCATGACGGCTGTCGTCTTCCTCTGTTATATCGCGGATAAATGTAACCTTGGGTTTCTTAGCATATTCTTCAGCGAGCCCGGCATAAGACTTCTCTCCCGCACCGTGTTCCTTGGCTGAATTGATCAGTATACTATTCAGGCAGGCTCCATCTATAAATACCGGTTTACCGTTCACTTCCAGGAAAGGCAGTGCGCCAAACTCTACATCAGAGCTGCCGATCAATGACTTCAATGAGTCAGTGAAGCGGCTATAATAATCATCTTCTTTAAGAGTAGAATGATCCAGCAAAAGACCTTTGATATTCTCCAACGCATACTGCGGGGTTACCTCTTCAACGCTGGCGATGCCAAAACCGGTGAAGCGGAACATATCGAGTGGAAGCAATTCCTGCAGAAGTGGCAATACATCACGGCTATCGTTGATCTTGGATTTCAGCGTTGCCAGGTTCAGTTCAGGCAACGGACGTGTTGTTGCTATGTCGATGAAGCGCGTATCAAGCTTCTGTTTATAATATTTGGTAAGACCTGTTTTCCTGTCAACTACCGAATGAATAAAATAACGGTTGAGGAAATTGGTCATCCCATATAACCTTTCGAGGATAAAAGAGTAACTGTACTCAAGCTTCTCTTTTGCGAGTTCTTCCAGGGTTCCGGGGATCTGATCACTTGAAACTTTTTCGGCGATCATGTCCTGTGCAAAACGATACAACGCATTTGTTGTATACATCAGAACGGGACGCATGGGTAGGCTAAGACCCCAGAAATGGTTTTCCTCATCTTCCACCATGGGTGAGAGGCTGAGATAGACCAACTGTAACTGATTGGCATATTTTTCTACGTCGGAAGGTTTTACTTCGCCCAGCAATTCTGGATTTTTCTCGAATTCGTCGATCACATAAGAAAAAAACTTGCTTTTATGGCAATCGGACTGTTCTCTTCTTTTTTTCAGGTAATTGACGAACGGTGCAAAAGAGATCACTGTTTCCGGCGCGGGCGGCGGAAACGGGATAGGCACTATATCAAGAATTTTTGCTTGCATAACTTTAAACCAATGAAATTTCGTCCTGCGTTCATCCGCTGGCTGATGACCGGATAAACGCCTGAGGTCTCGACAGTTTTCACTTGCTCCGGACAACAATGGAGCGTTTCTTATCACGATTCAGCCGAAGGCTTATGCCGTCGGACCAAATACCACACTATCAGGCAAAACGAAATTCACGTCAAAACCTAAGTCCCATTGTGAAATAGGGATACCAGCCTTCCGATGAATTGCCCATCACAAAGCTCAGGGAAATCATCGATGCAGGTGCAAAATAAATACCACCTCCTACTCCGCTGTGCCATTTACTGGAATTGTCAGGATTTTGCCAAACGCGCCCCACGTCCCAGAAGCCTGTAATGCCAAACTGGCCGGGAAGAATATAGTTCACCAGGTCAGCCAGTTTTATGCGTAATTCAAGATTATTATAGAAGCTGTGCTGGCCTGCAAAGCGGAACTGGCGGTATCCCAGCAGGTTCTCCTGCCCACCGAGAAAAGCAGACTGATAAAAAGCTGTTTTACCCAGTGTTACTGTTCCGCCAAACCGCTCTGCCAGAATGATGGTTGCCCTGCGGTTCAGGTTTTTATACAATGCCACTTCGGGGATCAACTGTACAAAATCTTTAGCATACATGCCCATGCCTTTATACGCCTGCAGCCGGATATTGATAAATGATCCCCATTGAGGAATCACTTTGTTATTACGGTTATCGTTTACGTAAGACATGACCACACCGAGATGCAGTTTTTTCTGGTTCAGTGTAAGGCTGTCATAAGAGCCGATCTGTGATGTATTGCTGATAAAACGGCCAACGTTATCGTCGGCGTCAAACGTGTAATAATAAGCCGACGGACCAATACTGAATGCTGATCCTTTTGCACCTCTCCAACGAAAAGCCGGGTCCAGCTGATAAGTACTGAACCGGGTTCTGTAATAACGGATATTGGATGCTTTGCGGTCATAATCCGTTTCATTTCCCCTGCCGAAATAGTTCATTGTATTATTCGGAGCCTTGATAAAAGCCTGCAACGTAATGTCTGCTTTACCCGCGGCCTGGATCCATTCCGCATTGTATTTTACGCGATAAGCTTTTGTAGAGAATGAGTGACCGGCCATCAGCTGATGCATGCTGCTGTATGGATATTTCCTGAATCCCTCCTGTTTCAACAACCTGAATCCGCCGCCGAAAATAAAACCGTCATCCACGTTAACGCCTAACACCACGAGGGGTATCCAGGTATTGTACAGGTTAACAGGCGTGAACGCGGTATTGAGGCTATCGTTGGAAATGTGTTTCTTCAGCGAAGAAACATCACCTGTATATACAGAGCCATTATCCCGGTCGTATAAACGGATCGTTTTATTGGCCTCAACAACATTATAGCTTTTCTGATCATTACCACCTATCAATCGCAGCTTGATCTTTGATGATTTATTATTGATCAGTACACTATCTTTTCCCGCACCGATGAACAAACGGATCTCCTTTGTGAGATCCGGGGAAAATGTTTTGTTCATCAGTTCAGCCTTCACTGCTCCATCTTTATCGATCTTATTGATGTGCACATTCAATCCACCATCTTCCGCATCCCTGATCTCTACAAATTCATTTTTATCGCTTGTCCGGATGTCAACAATTTTATGGATAAAATCGTAATACTCAAGCATTGCTTCCGGGAGGCGTTCGCGGCGCGACTTCAGTTTTCCCAGCAGTACGTCATGGCGGAGATCATAGCTTGGTTTAGGCAGGCGCAGCAAACCCGCTTCGAGTACTGAATCTGTTACCTGGCCTGCAAATTTCTCTGCCTGTTTTTTCCATTCATCCCGTGTGAATTGCATTTCAGGATAAGCATTCACAAATCTTGTTTTGAAAAGCACCCACTTGACATGACTGAGCTTTGAGTCAAAGTCGCGCAGCGTAGGCAAGATAAATCCGGAAGAGGCAAGTTTGGGTAACAGTCCCTGTGTAAGGTGCACTACCTGATCACGGTCACGGGGTATTCCTGCATATACTTTCTCTTTTCCTTTGTCGGTATCGAACCAGCGCCATTGATCTTCATGCCTGTCCCAATCTCCCAGCAGTGCGTCCAGCATACGCGCCCGCAGGAATTCCTTTGCCTGTATTCCGTTATCATTATCCTTTTGAAGGTTTTTCTTCATCTTATCGGAATTGTCAGACTCTCCCAGCGGTTCGCGTTCTTCAAACAGTACGATCATGTTGGCAAATGTGCGTTGATAGATCCCGAGGTTTTTATCGGGAGACAACACTCCGATCACGGGATTGGCGTGTGGCACTTTTACTGCATTCGCTATCGGCGGAACGATCAACGCGGAAAATGGATGTTGCGCACTGGTGACATCATCCAGCCAGTCACGCGCAAATGTGCTGCGCAATTCCGGCGGCAGCAATCCATCCGGAATTTTCTCCACGCTTCTGATCACCCATTCCTTACCTGTCGGATCGGCCACACGAAGTGACTTCGACTGCATACCGCCGCCGAGTTGAAGTGGCTTTAAACCGCCATACATTTCTGAGATCCGTAACACCGGCAAACGGGTCGGTGCGGCCCACTCTTTCCGGTAATTCTCGCCAAACAGGAACCGGTGAAACCTTCCCGGGCGATCGTATGACGGACGTACTTGTACCGTCATGCTGTCTTCTGTAATTATTTTACCGGCAAGCTCCACTTCTGGTGTAACAGCTGTAAATGGCATGGAGTAAGTATATGCCTGCGTGACTGCATCATTCTCATAAATATAAAAGGTGAACCGAAGACTGTTGTCCAGCATCTGGTCAACCGTAACATATCCCTGCGTAGCATCGGCAAAAAGAGAACTACGCCCTTTCTTGACAGCAGTATGTTTAGCTCCGGCACCACTGACCACCTGCAGGCGGTCAGTTTTGATCAATTGCAAGCCATGCTCGTGACCAGCAGCATAAACAACATTGGGAAAATCACTGAATACTTTTGTAACTCTTTTTACGAGATCCCGGTACAGGGGATGCTTAAGATCTTCCGGGTTTGAAAATGTTGACCGGAGAAACGGATAAAGCGAGCCAATTACGGGTAATGGAATATAGAGGTTCTTATTCGCAACGGTCAGAGGGAAAATATGATCTTTTATCGTGTATTTGCCGCCGTGTACGCCATAGCTGGCAAAAGGATGGTGCGAGGCAAGAATCACCATCTTGTCACGGTTGCGATATCTTAACTCATCCAGTTTCGCAACAATATCTTCGCGCGACTGGCAATCGCATTCTCCATCTTCATTTTTTTTATCAAACGGGTACAACCACCATTCGCTGTCGTAGGCGATCACAACGAGCTTATCGGTGAGAGTGATTGCTACCGGGTCAGGGCAACCATTGACAGGGACCATCTTCAATAAAGAATCTCCCAGTTGATCGAGATATTGCCACTGCAGTTTTATTTTGGTCAGACCATTTGGACCGGACTTATCCCAGTCATGATTACCCGGCACAAAATATACAGGAGCGCCTTTTTCGCGCATGGGTTCGTATTGCGAACGCAGGATATCGATCGCTTCCTGAACCTTGCCGCTGCCGGGCAGTTCCATTCCTTTCGGATAGATATTATCCCCAAGATAAAATACACTTGTTTTTCCTGGCAGCACATGGCCTGACGCATGCTGCAACGCCTTCTGCTGTTCCTTATTCAGTTCACCGGCATCTCCTACCAGGATTACGCGGTACTTAACACTATCCTGTGCATACAATATCGTTGACGCAAGAAATGCTGTTAAAAAAAATAGTTGTCTCATAATGCAGTTGATTTTGTTGGTTCGGCTATGGCGTCAATCGTGGGAACTTCAGGATATTACCGGAAGAAATATCGTCTCCTTCATTCGAGATATACATATTACCGGCAGAGTCAAATGCGATCCCTTCCGGTTGGTTGAATGTGTTTCCATTTAACGGATAAGCCACTTTCACTTTCCAGTTTTCATCCGTGATCACCAGCAGATTGTGAACTGCGGAAACGATGAACCATTCACGGGTTAACGGGTTTCTCGCCATCGCAGAGGGACGAAGGCCTTTCTTTACCTTTCCGGAAAACGGTTTGATAGGATCCACATCAATATTGAACTGACCCGCAAAGGTCAGTGAATCGCCATCAGCCCTGTAGATATACCCCGTTACATTATCGTTATCGTCTATTTTGCAGTTCTTACATAACAGGTAAAGTTTACCTGAGATCTCATCTCCATACATTCCCTCGTATTCTCCTTCGGGCAGTAATTTTGTATATTCTTTTACACTATCGATCTCATCATATATCGCATCAGTGAAAGGAAAAGAAAACAGGGACCCATTACTTTTCAATACGATCACTTTATCTCTTATTATCGATACATCTTCGTAATCACCGCTCTTTCCGAATTTTCCGTGGTATTGTTTTTTATTCCCCCATGCTAAACGGAATAACTTGCCCTCTTCATCCTGGATGGCATAGATCGTATCGGCAATTCCTTTGTTGAATGCTATACCAGAGATCTCGAGCAGGCTTTCCGGCATGGCAAACCGCTCCGGCTTGTTCAGGTTGTATTCTTTCGGAGTTTTGCCTTCGGATTCCTCTGACGAACAACTATGGATCAGTAATGCCAACGCGGCTGTTATGAACACACTGGTAAAACGACGTATCATGCTTCCATTTTTTCTGGTGAAACAGTTAAGGTTTGAGCAGAAAGCAGCTGGTAGATAGCTTCCTGCGAGCGGACGGGTGGTTGATCATCAGATACCTGCTTATTACTCTGTGTGGCATCGATCCAAACGGCTTGCACATTGTCCTGCCATTGCAGCGAGATCATCTGCTGAAATTGTTCTTTAAGGGCAGCATCATACACAGGAAAGCATACTTCAATACGACGGTAAATATTCCGGTTCATCCAGTCTGCAGAGCCCAGGAACAATTCTGGCTGGCCATCATTCTGGAAAATGAATACACGTCCATGTTCAAGATAACGGTCAATGATGCGTTTTACAGAGATATTACTACTCTGCCCTTCAACGCCAGGCACCAGCCTGCAGATCCCCCTCACGATAAGCCGGATATCTACGCCGGCATTTGAAGCCTCATATAATTTACGGATCATGACTTCTTCTTCCAGGTTATTCATTTTGATCAGGATACCGGCTGGTTGTCCGTTCTTTGCGTTCCGGATCTCCCGGTCGATCAATTCAAGAAAGGCCGGCTGGAGATTGAATTGTGCTACCAGCAAATGTTTAAAAGGGATCTGGTCTGCAGGATCGGGCTTTTTTCTTTTGCTTAAAAAGCCAAACAGCAGTTCCATTTCTTTCAACAACGGTTGAAATGCGGTGAGTAAAATATGATCTGTATAAAAACGGGCAGTAGATTCATTGAGATTGCCGGTTGCAAGCAGCCCTGCATAAGGATGCGTGGGATGTTCTCTTTTGATCAACGCGATCTTTGCATGCACTTTCAGTGCGTTGATACTGTAAACGATCTTTACACCGGCCGCTTTCATCTTCTTTGCCCAGCGTATATTATTAGCTTCATCAAATCTTGCCTTCAGTTCTACCAGCACCATTACGGTTTTGCCGTTTCTTGCAGCACTGATCAGTGCCTGCGCGATGCGTGAATCACTTGCAACTCTATACAGTGTTGTATAAACTTCCTTAACGGATGGATCGATCGCGGCTTCATTAAAAAAACGAAGTACCGTGCTGTAGGATTGATAGGGCGGATGTATCATCAGATCCCCTTCTGTCAGTTGTTCCAGCAAACGCACAGTTGATGAAGGCTTCGCAGAAACAGCAGGCCATGCAGGGTAGCTGATGCCTGTACCAGCAACAGGTAAAGCTGCAAGATCTTTCAGATTATGATGACGACCACCCTCTACCACAGAAGCCTTGCGAAGATTAAAGCGTTCGACAATATGCAGCAGATGACGAAGAGGAATGCCCGGTTCGTACAAAAAACGTGTAGCGAATCCTTTATCTCGTTTAGCCAGTTGTTTCTCTATTTTCTCTGCAAGATCTTCTTCGTATTCGTCTTCCAGGTCCAGCTCTGCATCGCGCGTGATCTTCAGATTCCATGATCCTTTCAACGCTTTACCGGGAAAGAGGCAGTCAAGATTATGTTTGATCACATCTTCCAGGAAAACGATGTATTGATCCGTTTTCCAGAATCTCGGTAGATTGTTGTAAGGCACATTGATCGTATATAATTCTTCATCACCATCGGCCGGCTGTACAACAGCGGCGAGATAAAGCTGGTTGTTCTCCGGAAAGAATTCCTCCTTTCCTGAAAGCAGAAATGGCTGCAGAAAACCGGCAACCTGTGTATAGAAATAGTCGGTTGCCGCATCATGCAGCTGTTCCGGGATCGGCTCATTGTATAGTAACTGGTAACCGGCCCGCTGCAATGCGGGCAGGATTTCTTTCTGCAGGAGATAGCCAAAGTATTCCTGCTGTTTGTTGATGATATTTGTTGCTTCTGCGATCAAAGAATCACTCAGCTCACCTTTGTTGATGCGTTGTAATGCCATCATTGCCGGCACACGGACACGATAAAACTCATCGAGGTTGGACGAGTATATGGAAAGGAACCTGATCCGTTCCAACAAAGGCACAGTTTCTTTTGCTGCTTCTGCGAGCACTCTACCGTTGAAAGAAAGCCAACTAAGGTCTCTATCGAAAAAAACCGAATTCAAAACTTACAATTAAATATTAAAAAACGTCAGCCCCTGCGATAAAACTTTATATCGAATACAAAAAAGATCTAAAAGAAAATAGCCGCGATCATAAATGCGAGCACAGAGATCACTATCCCGTACATAAACACGTTATAACCTGCACGAAGCAATCTGTATTTCCTTCCCAGCACAACGCCTTGCGAATATACATCGCGGGTTAGGCTGCCATAAAGGAAGTCACGGTCATTCATCATTTCCTGCATTCCTCTGTTGTATTCATCGTAACTCATCCGGTAAAAATTCCCGAAGAACAGCAGGTTTACTTTCTTTTCATCGATCTCCTTTTGTGTAAAGATACCCGGAGGGATAGCCGGCCTTGTTGCGAGAATTGAACAAACCATTGTCACCACACATACGATCAGTAACAGAAGAGTGGGTATGATGAGATTTTGATTGTCTTCCAGTTTGCGAAGCAGCACACTCAACAAAACAGAGAGGATAATGGACGTGGTGGTGATCATGATATTCGCCTTGTTATCGGCCATATCACTCAGTCGCTGATGATTCTGGGAGCTGATGCGGAACATGGTTTCAATACCGCGCTCAGGTCTTTCTACTTTTCCTTTTTTGGGTTCGCCCTGAGGTTTTGGAACGTTCACCGCTTTGGGAATGGCCTGTGCCGTGGCAACGGCGGTGGTGGACTCTTCGGTTTCTCCGCCTTCTTTATCTTTCAACCGTTGAAGGTTCTCCGCTTTTTTTCCGGCCAGAAGGGATTGACCATAATCTGTTTGAAAGCGATGCGACTCAAACAGTCGGATGGTGCTTTGCCGCCATTCATGCTTGGTGATCTTTCGATGCATTCTCCATTCTGCTTCCTTACGCATCTTTTTGTTTTGCTCGGGAAATTCATCAGTTCCCAGATGAAAAAGATCAGCATCACAGACGATCTGTTCAAGCAGATTTTTGGGAGTTTGCGGCAGGCAGGTTGCCATGATACAGTTCGACACGGCATGTATAATGCTTTCATCCACGCCTTTTGCCTGCAGAAATGCCGCCGCGATCTCTGTTCCGCGAAGTTCATGGTCCGCGGCTCCATTTACATAGTAACCAGTATCATGGAACCAGGCAGCCGTTGTTACAATAAAGAAATCTTTGTCATCAAGCTGGTAATGTCTTGCCAGTAAACCGGCATTTGTTACCACTCTTTCTGTATGGGAAAGGTTGTGATAAGTAAATCCATCATTTTCGTGCAACTGAAAAAAGTGGGTCACTTCCTGTTTAACCTCGTCGAGCAATTGGGCATAATTCATATATCGCTTTTTTCTACTTGGGTGCATAGAAACAAGGTTACCTGCAAAACTAACTGGCGTCGGTTGCAGGCACAATGGATAAACAACTGGATTAGTTGTACATTTTACCTGCGTTTTCTACCTGTTCTTATAGTGTGTTGCTACTGTAACCGAGAAGTATGGACTAAAAGTACGCCGAATGGGACTATCAAACAAGGAGTTAGGAGGGATTTCGTTTACCCTTGTCCGTTGGCCGTTGTCCGGCCGTCCTGTGAGCAGTTACGGATATATTGATGCGAACCCGTAACGGGGTTTTCCGGGTCAGCTCCATTATTGATCGAGCGTGATAAAAACTGATTTCCGGACGGCGGGAATAATATTGCGGGTCCGGTGGCCGAAACCGGAAACGTCTTCCAGCAGTAAAACATCGCCTCCACGGAATCTTCTTTTGAAACCAAGCGATGTTTCGATCTCGATCTCACCGTCCAGTAAGATCAGGTACTGACGTTGCGGAGCCGTGTGAAAATCATAATCATAAGACGGAATCACCTCACGGAAGATCACTGACCCCACTGGAAAAGGAACTGACAGCTTACCGATCTCCCCACTCTCCCGGAGCGGAATTTCCTGATCCTCGAAATGTGAATGACCGTTCGTGTCGGAGTAGATGCGGGTGATGGGGAACATGGAGGTGAGGTTTAAAAGTTAAAAGGCTTAAAAGTTTAAAAGTTTGACAGGTTTGGGAGGTTTGGGAGGTTTGAGTCCAGCATGTAAAGGCTAATGAAACCTCCCAAACTTTTAAACATTTAAACTTTTAAACTTTCATCCCTCTCTCCCTGCCGGTTGAACACCCATTGGTTCGCCAGCCTCAGTTCTTCCCCTGAGATGGTGTGCCCCATAAAAGGATAGATCTTTTCATTCACAGACGCGTTCATCTTTCTGAGAATAGCGGTTGTAGACAACACTCTTTCTACAGGCACATGTGGGTCAGGATCACTGGTGCCGATAAAAACAGGCGTGTTGCTGAAGTCGCCTTTATAATTTTCTTCATAGACCCTGTCGCCGATCAGTCCTCCGGTAAACGCGACCGCCCCACCCCATTGAGTGGCATTGCGGGTAATGTATTCGAGTGTAAGACAGGCACCCTGGGAAAATCCCAGGAAGTAAATATCCTTTCTTTTAAACCCGGCGCTTTCTGCATGTTTCACCGTTTCGTCCAATGCATCCAGCGCTTCCGAAAGAGAAGGCTCGTTCTTCTTTGGTTCAGCAAGGAAAGAATAGGGATACCATGTGTATTGAGAAGCCTGCGGAGCCAACAATGCAAATCCATCGATCTCAAGATGTGGGGCCAGCGTTAGTATATCGCTCGCGGTCCCACCCCGGCCATGTACCATGACCAATACTTTCGATGCAGTATCAAGACTCTCTCCGGCTGAAACTATTTGTGTTTTCATTTTAATGCTTTTGTTATGTGGAATCGTGGTCCATTCACCTGTAAAAGCCGGTCAACCGCGAAGGTCAACGGACAACGATCAGCTTAGTCAACCAACACCGGTAAAACTTTTTCAATCTCTTTCCGCCGTGCCTCATATTGAGCGGGCAGTTTCAGGTTTCTACCCAGTTCGCTCACTTCCTCGTCTACGGCAAATCCCGGATTATCGGTAGCCAGTTCAAATAACACGCCACCTGGTTCGCGGAAATACAGTGAGAAGAAATAGTTACGATCAATTTTTGGGGTGATATGATGCCCGGCCGCTACGATCTTTTCTCTGAACGCCATCAGCACTTCATCGTTTTTCACACGGAATGCCACGTGGTGATTGGTTCCTGCGGCATTCAGGCCTGGGGTTCCATTGGGTTCTTCTATCAGATCCACCACGCCGCCATCTCCAACTGCGGTTGTGATAAAGCGGTAGCGGTTACCTTCCTGTTTCAGCAAGGTGTATCCGAATATATCGGTCAGGATCTTCGCTGTTGCGTCAATATTCTTTAATGTCAGCACGATACTGTGGAAACCCCGTGTTGCCTCGCTTGTACCCACAGCATCTGTCGTCCATGGGGCACGTGCATCTTCTTTCCCCGGGATGATCAGGTTCAATTTCAGTCCGTCAGGATCCTGGAACGGCAGTAATATTTCACCGAAGCGTTCAGTGAGTTCGCCCTGTTTTATCTTTTTTTCTGCGAAACGTTCTTTCCAGAATTCAAGACTACCGGCAGGAACTGAGTACCCGATCTCAGTAGCCATTCCCGTTCCTGTATAGCCAGGTCGGATGCCTTCCCACGGAAAGAAGGTCAAAATGGTACCAGGCGCGCCGGTTTCATTTCCGTAGTAGAAATGGTAGGTTCCCGGATCATCGAAATTGACTGTTTTTTTAACCAGCCTTAGTCCAAGTACAGACGTATAAAAATTATGATTGCGTTGAGCGTCACCAGCAATTGCGGTGATATGATGTAAGCCCAATATGCTGTTTTCCATATAAACTCCTTTGATTTTTGGTTGAGGATCAATTTTTTCAAATCCTTCACAAATTTCCGGGTAAAATGGTTGGCGGGCAATGTAGGAATTACTGATAGTGATGTATAAATCCTTGAAACGGGCTGGTGTAATAAATGGTTGAATCGTTGTCCGTTGACCGTTGACTGTTGACCGTTGTTCGTTGCAGGTTATAAAAACGGTTTAATAGGCCTCTCTCCGCTTGATCTTATCCTTTCGAATGGCGAAAGATCCGACGAAGCATTCCTGGCAACCCTCTATGGTCAACGGTCAACGATGCAACGATTCACGAAATTCGCAGCAACTGCACATCGCCGTGCAGTTTCACTTCATCTGCAATCATGACTCCGAACTTGTCGATCACCTGGTTCCAGCTGATCTTAAAGTCCTGCCGATTGAAGACTGTATCCATTTCGAAACCCGCTTTTGAATTCCCCATGGTATCTGCGGAAAGGCCGAGTAAGGTGACCTTGAATACGATAGGTTGAGTCACATCTTTGATCGTAAGCTCGCCGTTCACCTTGATATGGTCTGCATGAACCGTTACCGAGGTTGACCGGAAAGTGATCGTGGGATATCTTTTTGTATCAAAAAAATCCGGAGAGCGCAGATGATTATCCCTTTCTTCGTTACCGGTATAAATGGAATTAGCATAGATCGTCAGCCGGATCTCGCATGCACTGAAATCTGCTTCTTTGGTCACTACAGAACCTTCAAATTCTGTGAACCAACCGGACACTGCGGTCAGCATCAGGTATTTCACCTCGAAGCGGAACCTTGTGTGCACAGGATCGACCATCCAGATCATCGAATTTTGCTCTTCCATACCTGGCGAATTTATAATAGAGTTGTCAATATTTTGAAAATGTTTTATACCAGATGTGCACGTAACATCCATGCCATCTTCTCATGTTTCTCCATCAGGCCTGTAATGAAATCACTTGTGCCGGCATCATGAAATTCATTTGCAAAACGGTTGATATTTTCGCGTAAACGGATGATCAGGCTTTCGTGATCAGCCAGCAACTCGGTTATAAAACCAGGGCCGTCATTTTTACTTCCTGACTTGCCCGTCAGATGGGTCAATGCCTGGAACTCTGGCAGGGTTGCTGGTGCATAATGACCCAGTACACGGATCCGTTCTGCCACATCATCCATCACTTCATCCAGTTGCCCATACTGCTCTTCGAAGAATTTATGTTTATTGTAAAAGTCGGGGCCTTCCACATTCCAATGTGCATTACGCGTTTTTGTATACAGTACAAATTCGTCTGCGAGGAACACGCTGAGTGAATGAGCAACCTCCGTAATAAACTCCTGTTTGATGCCAATGTTGGTCTGCATAATTGTTGGTTTTGTTTATTTAAAAATCATTTTAAAATTTGAACTGGATCGTAGCGCCGGCCATTAAAATGTCTTTACCGGCGCCGGATTGTTTCAGATATCCGCCAGCATTGAACCAGGTGAATTCTCCACGCAGGCTAAGAAACGGATTTGGCGTATACACCAACGCCGTTCCCAGTTGCTGACCGATATGCTTTGCCTCTACTCCTGCGGGATAAATGATCTGCACATTGGGGCCGTAGATGCCATCTTCTCTACTCTTTCTCCAAAAAACATCATAGTCTGTCTGCCAGGAAAGGTCCTTTGCCACCGCAAGTTCTATATAGGGATGCAGATCGATCAGGTTCGCGGGACCAATCAGGGCTGCCAGGCCGAAATAAGCACCCCGTGGAAATAAAGGATTGAATGTATTCAACCGGTCATCACCGGACTGTTTATCGCCGCTGATCATTTCTGCTTTCAATCCAATCACCGGTTTCAGCTTTAGGGATAAAACGGTGTGTGATATATTCGCGGAAGCTGTCCAAGCCGATATGGTCCGCGAGCCGAATTTTCCCCATTGATAAACTCCTTCCAGGTCATATTGCCAGTCAGAATTATTCCGCCAGATGCGGGTACCAACAGAATGCCGGAGTTCCCGCCCATCTCCATCAACAAATACAGCCCTCTGTTTCCTGAGCCCCAGGTAATACAGATCGATATTATGCAGTACTGGAATTTTATTCCGTACCATATAAGCTCCCCATAACCGGACATCATCATTCACGGCATCATTGAAGATGCCTTTCTTTGCCTGAACATAATATGTGTAGAACATATCAAACTGATAGCGATCATTTTTCCAGGAGGTTTTCAACCCGTCAAACGATTGCCGGTTGTTTGGCAACTCCCGCACAGATATCAACCGTTGTGATCCATAAGACATTTCCTGGCGGCCGAAACGCAGGAGCCATGTTCCACTGCCGAGCTTGCTGTCAAAGTCTGCAAATGCCTGGTGCAATTCCATTTCATTCTGTTCAACCGGGCTGAAAGATGGCTTTCCGTTTGCCAGGCTGCTTTGCAGTTGCGTAAACAAACGAAACTTTTTACCAGCACGCAGGTCTGCATGAAACAGGTATCGCGCTAATACAAATCCATCTTTATCGCTCCCGGCGTCACCCCAATCTTCGTTTTTCAGATTGAAATACTGGATACGGGCTTCACCACCCAGGCTCAGGTAAGATGATCCGGTTGCCGACAGCCTTGTATACTTCATTTGCTGATACCAGTCTCCTGCGGTATCCCTGGAGAGGTAACGATAGTCTTCATCATATCTTAGCGGCTTGAATGGCTTTACCTGAGAAAGCAATGGCGCATGAATGATCGTGACCACAAACATGAAACATATCAGCCTTCTCACATTTACTATGCTTATCATGATGCTTTAATGAGCTGTTTTCTTATGGATCAGATAATCGAGCGAATATTTTCCAGGACCCAGAACAAGGATCAACAAAAAAGAAAGACTGTACATGAACGGCATATCCTTTTCCGGCAATGAATCATGCCAATGCAGTACAAAGTATCCTGTCATCGTAACTGCCAGGACTGGCAACGAGGCGACTCTTGTAAGAAATCCCACTATTACCAGCACAGGGAAGAACAGGTTTGCTGCTGTAGCGAAATAATTATTCAATTGCCCGGGCAATCCTAACGGATTTGGGATATTCTCTGCCTGCTCCACACCAACACCTAATTTCTTTAATCCATGAGTGGTCATCAGTTGAACAGACACCAGTACCCGGAATACCAGCATGGTGAGATGAAAGGCTGTTGCTGCCGGATATACAGATGTGATAAGATAAATCGCTCTTTTCATTAGACCTCTTTTTAAGTTTTATTTATCCTGATAGCCGCCATAGTATTTTACGGGGCTCCAGGCTGGTATCACTGGCAAAGCCGGGGGCGCAAGGGATTCAAACGGCCCTTTACCATACACTACTTTACCGTCCGTAATGGTCAGGTCAGCTTTAATTGTTTTGATCTCTTCTTCCGGTATAGTGAAGTAGTCTTTATCGAGGATCACCAGATCTGCGAAGTAACCGGCCCTGATCTTCCCTTTGACATTATCTTCCCGGATAAGGGAATAGCCTCCCGTGCTCATCAGGCGAAGAGCTGTTAACCGGTCAAGCGTGTTTTCTTTGGCCATCACTTGTGTGTTGCCAATCGTTTTACCGGTAGTGATCCAGTACAATGCGATCCACGGGTTGTAACTTGCCACACGGGTTCCATCCGTTCCCAATCCCACAGGAATTCCCAATTCAAGCATTTTCTTTACCGGCGGAGAAGCCAGCGCTGCTTTCTTGCCGTAGCGGTGAATAAAGCTTTCTCCCTGGTAAGCCATCCGGTGCTGTATCGCAATACCGCCGCCGAGTGTTTTGATACGGCGGAGGTTCTCTTCAGAGATCGTTTCCGCGTGATCGATCAGCCAAACCAATCCATTCAGAGGAGTTTCCTTATTCACAGCTTCGATCACGTCGAGGTCACGCGAAATACTTTCATTATAGGTAGCGTGGATCCTGAAAGGCCAGCGGTTCTTTACCAGCAATTGTATGACCGACCGGAGATTGCTCTCCATCGAAGCCGGCAGATCCGGTCTTGGGAAAAGAAAGTTTTCAAAATCAGCCGCATCTGCGACGAGATTTTCACCTCCGCCTGTAACACGATAATCAATGCCGTTCACCTCATTGGTTGACGGGTGATCGATATCTACCATATTGATCCATTTCGTATAGTCAGTCAATTCTGTGCCTTTCTTTTGTGCAAAGAGAAAATAAGGAAGTCTCACAGTTATCTTGCCGAGCTTATTAAGTGAGTCAGTAATAGCATAATCATCAGGGAAGTTCTGGAAACCACCGCCCGCATCCATCACTGCCGTAATGCCAAGCCGGTTGAGTTCCGTCATATACTGAAGTGTCGAGTTTATTTTTTCTTCATTGGTCAGCTCAGGTAATTTTGCCAGAGTAGAATACAGAATAAAAGCATTCGGTTCTGCCACCAGCAATCCGGTTGGATTTCCATCGCTGTCTTTTTCGATCATGCCGGCAACCGGGTTTGGCGTTTCTCCTGTGATATTAAGTTTTTGGATCCCGGCTTTATTCAACCATGCTTTTCCATAGAGGTAGAGAATAAAGGTCGGCACATTACCGGTGGCCTGATTGATCTCTTCGATCGTAGGCAGTCTTTTTTCTTCGAACTGGTATTCATTCCATCCACCAACTACTCTTACCCATTGACCAGCCGGGGTACGTTGCGCCTGCTCTTTCAGAAGTGCAAGTGCACGCTTGAGGGATGTTACACCATCCCATCTCAGTTCAGTATTATAAAAACGGCCACCTCTGATCACATGAAGATGGCTGTCAAACAACCCGGGGATCACTACGCGCCCTCCGGCATCAACTACTTTTGTATGCTTGTTTTTTGTCGCCATAACTGCCCTGGTTGTGCCAACCAGGAGTATCTTATTTCCTGCAATGGCCACAGCTTCGGCATTCATCTGCTGATCATCCAGCGTAGTGATTTTGGCATTGACGATGATCAGGTCGGCTTTCTTCTGTGCAAAGACCGCCAGCGAAAAAAAGGTGAACAGTATTAAAAGAGAGGCTTTCATGTCAGTCAAATTGAAATGGAAAATAAAAGAGCGGCAAACACGGCGTATATAGCTCCAATCAATATTTTGATCCTTCCGTGTTTGCCGCTCCTGTCTAGTCTTAAGGGCGATTAATGTTTCAGCATTTCATGTGCATATTGGATACCTACACCATACGCGCCGCCATATTTTTTCACCAGATCAGTTACCGCTTTGTATGTTTCAGATCTTGCCCAATCGCGCTGCAATTCCAACAGGTATTGAATAGAAGTAATAGGTTTAACTCCCGCCTGGATCATTCGCTGAATGGCCATTTCATGTGCCTCTTTGCTTACATCTCCGCTTGCATCAGTGATCACATATACATCATAACCATCTGCTTTGGCGGAAAGTGCAGGACCAACGATACATACGCCTGTCCAAAGGCCGGCGAGTACAATTTTCTTTTTACCTTTTCCCGTGATTGCTTTGTATGCATTTACATCTTCCCAGGTATTCATGGTAGTTCTGTCAATGTAATTGGAAGTTGCCTGAGGGTAAACATCCTGGATCTCTGTGAATACTGGTCCGCTGAAAGATTTCTCCGCAACGGTTGTAACAACGGTGGGAACATTAAAGATCTTTGATGCTCCTGCGACGATGGCCGTATTATTCTTCAGGATCTCTGTTTCGATATTCTTAACCGCAAAAGCCATCTGGCTTTCATGATCGATCAATACCAGCGTATGATTCGTGGGATTCAATAAATCTGTAGAAGGTTTCTGCGCTTTCGCAGATGTTGCAAGAGTGGCGATGATAGAGAGGGCCAGTAATGCGTTGATTGTCTTTTGCATGTTGTGTGCTTTTAATAATGTGCTCGATGTTTGATTTCGATAGCACAAAACTAAAAGACACACGGCGGGACGGCAATTGCCAAACGCTGGTAAACGTTGTATATATCATCGTTTGAACATCGGGGAACCGTTATCAGCCGCATTTTGATAGCCAGGGGGAACACTTTACCACTCAGCAAGCACAGCGGATCGCTGCAAATGCAGACTGCACCCGGCTAAAGAGTGATCACTGCACTTGACGCGGCTGGTTGCAGTCTTTTCATTACCTGTTATGTCCGTAAACTGTGCCGATCCCGCAATATTAACAGGAACCATTCCGGCATCTGAGCGGAGAGATCACTGACCTGTTATTTCTCCATCCTCTGGTACAACACAACGTTGCGACTCGCCTTCTGTTGCGATCGCTTTCCTCAATGTATCCTTTTTCAAATAACAATGATTGATCGTTTCCATATGCACACAAATGATCTTTGTTGCGTTGCTGTTTCTGCAAACGGATAATACATCATCAATTGTCATCGTAATAGGGTCGCCTTTATCAAACTGCGCGGCACCTGCATTCAGCACAATTGTTTGGGGCTGATACATGGCGATGGCCTGGGCAACCTCGTCACACCAGATGGTATCTCCCGCGATATAGATGCTTTCTTTGTTTTCCTGGAGGATGAAACCGGAAACAGGAGCCATCATCGCACCGATCTCACCCGTGCCATGCTGACCATCCGTACGGATCACACGGAGCCCGCCAATTGCCGCTTCCCGGTCAACACTGATCACGTTGGTGTATCCCTGCTCCAGCAACTTCGCACGATCCTGCGGCTGACTGATCAGCAACATGTCTTTAGGGACTAAAGACCGCGCCGCATCATCCCAATGATCATTGTGCGTATGAGTGATGATCACACCATCTGCCGACTGAATGATCTCCTGCAATTCCGCATCACTCACAGGAAGATCCACCATGGGATTACGGATATTATTGCTCGTCCAGATGATCGGATCCAGTGTATCCTTCTTTGCAAAAAGAGGGTCTACAAGAAAGCGGGAGTTCCCTATACTAACAACAAGGGTTGCATGACGGAGCAGTCGGACCTGGGACATGAAAAGAGGTTTGGTTAAGTGAACATTTTTCGTTCATTCATAAACCGTTCAAAGGACTAAAAGTTTACCCGTATCAGAAGTTATTGACAGTTCCGGTTGAACATTCTTTATACACCATTGAACATTTACATTTCCCCCGTTCACTGCTCTTCAATACGGGATCCGAGATAGCGGATGAAATCCTCGGGCTCCCAGCTGCCGCCATATTTTCGGCCATTTACAAAGAAAGTAGGTGTGCCATTCACGCCACTTCGTACGCCGCTTTCGAAATCTTCTTCTACTATATCCATTAGATCCGGCGAATCGAGATCCTGCTGGAACCGTGAAATATCCAGGTCGAGTCGGCGTGCATATTCCAAAAGGTTTGCTTTTTTAAGGTGCTGCTGGTTTTCAAAAATGATGTCATGCATCTCCCAGTATTTATCCTGCTTTGCTGCTGCCTCAGCAGCCACCGCAGCAAGCCTTGCCTCAGGATGTATTTCGGAAAGAGGGAAGTTGCGGAATACAAACTTCAGTTTATCGCCCAATGCATCCTGCGCCTGCTTGATGATCGGGTAAGCATGCCCGCAGTGAGGGCATTGATAATCGCCGTATTCGACCAATTCTATCGTTGCCCCGGGGTTTCCCTGGATATGATCCTGTGCAGATACAGGTGGCTTTAAAGACATATTATGCAGATTTATTTTTGTACAGTTGAATCCATTTCTTCGAGGGCATCAAGTATTCCGTCTGCACCAGGATTTACACCGACCGGTGACAGATAACTCCACCGGATAATACCCTCTTCATCCAGCACAAACAAAGCGCGTTTACATTCGCCCAGCTTTTCGTCAAACACGCCATACAGGCTGGCTACCGCACCTTTCGGCTCAAAATCCGCAAGCAACGGAAAATGAAGATTACGGTCTTTGCTGAATGCAAGATGACACCATTTCCCGTCTACCGAAATACCTATCACCTCGGCGTTACTCTTATGAAAGAAACGAAGTGTTTCATTATACAAAGCCATCTGGTCGCCACATACAGGACTCCAGTCCGCAGGGTAAAAAGCGAGGATAACCCGCTTTCCTTTAAATTCGCTGAGAGACACTTGTTGATCGGGCGTAGAATACAATGTGAAATCGGGCGCTTTTGTTCCGGGTGATAACATATGATCCTGTTTAAGATTTTTTATTTCTTCCCGCATTCAAAGATCGGAAAACGGAATTCAGCATAAATGCATCAAACAACTCTTTCCTTGTCCGATTAGTGCATGCCGGAATTGAATTGGGATATACCGTCAAGTTTTATGCCGCACTGATAGGGCCGTTGACCAGGGCTAGTAGTCACGCCGGATGCTTCCCTTACATCCCCGTGAGGTTTATCAAGATAAAAGGCTGTCACACCACCTGCAAACCTTTCTTGAAGTCTGTAAAACTTACCCCGGAGGCATTTTTAAAAAATTTACTGAAATGTGCCATATCGTCAAAACCAAGATGATAAGCCACTTCCTTCATTGTGACTGCCGAATAAGCAGCCTGTCTTTTCGCTTCGAGAATAATGCGCTGTTGTATGTGATGGCTTGCAGGAAAACCGGACACCTTTTTCACCACTTCATTCAGGTAGTTTGGCGTAACCACCAGTTCATCTGCATAATCAGTCACCATTCTTTTGGTTGTGTAATTTTTTTCAAGGGAAGCAAGGAAACGGCGCATCAGATCGATGTTCTTGGAGTGCGCGGGTTGGTGGTTTGATTTTTCAAACTGCCTTGTTAGATAGATCAGGAATATTTTGAGAAAGCCGCGAAGTATCTCCGAGCGGAGTATATAGAAATTGGCAAATTCCTTCATCATACGCTTTACGGCATCTTCCATTTCGTCGGTAACATCTTCCTCAACTGTTATAACCGGCGATTGAGAGAATGTATTGAAAAGGCCGCTGCTGAACAGGATCTCCAGATTAGATTCATCTGTTCCCATGAAATCATTGGTAAAAGAGATCACATATCCTTCGGCATCTCCATTCTGTTTCAGGAGATGGACCTGCCCAGGGGAAATGCAATACACGGTATTGTCCTTCAGTTCAAATTTATCGAGATCGATGAGGTGTACCCCTGTTCCTTTTTTCAGCCAGATCACAACATAATAGTTATGCCGGTGAGGGATCGCATTCTGCTGCCACCTGTTCTGTTCAAGCCATTCCATTGTATGGATCTCGAAAGGAACGTTCGCAATGGATTTCCCGATCTCAAGTATTGGAGTTGTGGCTGACATCCTCACAAAAATAAAGCAAAGAGGGCAAAACAGGAGAAAGAGGAAAAAGAGTTTGCCGACACCCTTATTTCCCGTTTCCCTGTTTTACCCTCTTGTTTATCAAACCGTCCTGATCGAAATATCTTTCAAACCTCCGCTTTCCGGTGCTTACCTCTTCGCTATATCAAACTTCCGGAAGATCGCTTTTACACTACTTTGGATTTCTTTGGTTGTCATTTTACGGCTGTCCAATTCCGCGGTGGACCAGCCCTGCCAAACGGTTTTGTCTGAATCTGCATCGATCATTGAGATCGTGACCGTACCTTCTCTGACGGGTACATCATAGTTGTCATATCCCATGAATTGTGAAGGATACCAGACATTGATGAACCTGCGTGCATATGGATTATAAAAAGTACGGGTGAAAGGTCTCGAATATACCGGATCAGTTGTTTGCTTAACAGATCTCTCTACCAATACATCATAGCTTAGCAATACATCCGGATTTCTTTTCGCCTCTTTCCAGCCTGCTGTTTTTTGAAGCTCCTGGTTTACGGCATCCTTGATCTTTTGCTCTGCCAGGCTATTAGCATTGGCAGCCTTTCCTTTTCCGTCCTTCTCTATCCAGGCGAAGGTTTTATACTGAGTGAAATCAGTTGTATCGTCTTTTTCAATATGCGCCGATGGAGTACAACTTGCAAGCAAGAAGACAATACCCAAACTTACGCTCCACAGCGGCCAACTCTTCTTCATAGAATCTCCTTTTCCTTTAAATACTGTTTTTGAAAAATGTCCAGTATATAAACGAAAAAAATGCTGCCGCGTTTACTAATGACTTGTGAAAATTGTTACCTGTTGGATATCAATAAGGAGGAATTCCAGCAACGACAAAAAGTTTTTTTTCTTCCCTTGCAATCCTTCAGTTCTTCATTTTCCGGAGCCCGGGAAAGGAAAAGCCGGGGTTCATGGTTCACCCCGGCCTGTACCTGTAATTTATTGTTTCCTTAACGTATTACGTTAATCCAATTTCATAGTGCCGTTCCGGGATCTGCACATCGAGGAAATCTTTTCTAACCAGTCTTTTCCTGAATTCCTGTTGTACGTCATACTCCCCGTGGACAAGGAACAGTGTTTTTACCTGGCGGGGATCCTGGCAGGCAAGCCATTGGCTCAGGTCTTCGTAGTCGCCATGCGCACTCATGCTGCGGATCGATCCGATCTCTGCGTTGACCTGGTGTTCCACACCAAAGATGCTTACTTCTTTCGCGCCGGCCATCAATCGGCCTCCCAGTGAAGTGGGCTCGCAATAACCGGTGAGTACAATACTGTTCCGGCTGTTTTCGATCGTATTACTGATATGATGTTTTACCCGTCCGGCATCGGCCATACCGCTTGCAGAAATGATCACCATCGGCTCATTTCTATAGTTCAGCAGTTTAGATTGTTCTACAGACTTTATATACTTCAATCCATTGAACATAAAAGGATCATCGTCGGAAGCAAGTATCTTCTGGATATTCCTGTTGAAGTATTGCGGATAGCTTTTTACTACTTCCGTTGCTTCTATGCTCAGCGGGCTGTCCACGAAATAATCATACGGAGGCAAATGTCCTTCGAGTTCCAGTTGGTTCAATGCAAATAAGATCTCCTGTGTACGGCCTACGCTGAATGCGGGAAGGATGAGTTTCCCTTTTTTTTCACCGCAAGTATAGTTGATCCACTTTAGCAAAAGCTCCGGGGTGCTGTCACCGGGATCATGCAAACTGTTGCCGTAGGTTGATTCCAGTAAAATATAATCTGCCTGCGGAAACACTTCCGGCGATTTCAGAATAACATCCCGGTATCGTCCTACATCTCCGCTGAAACTTAAACTCGTCTGCTTGCCATTTTCCGTCACTCTCAGGTGAACACAGGCGCTGCCAATGATATGACCGGCATCTGTGAACATGGCTTCCACACCATCAATCACGTGAAACCATTTACCATATTCCTTTTCTACAAACTGATCCATGCTGCGTTTTGCATCCTCTACCGTATAAAGCGGTTGCAGATACGGGAGGCCTTGTGCAGCGCGGCGTTTATTGGAATGTTTAACATCATCTTCCTGTATTTCACCCGAATCTTCCAGCAGGATCGTAACCAGTGTAAGTGTTGCCGGAGTACAGAATATCTTGCCGCGAAACCCCTCTTTACAAAGTTTTGGAATCAGGCCCGAGTGATCAATATGTGCATGAGAGAGGATCATTACATCAACTTCTGCAGGATCAAAACCAAAATCCCGGTTGAAGGAATCGGTATCTTTTCCGAGGCCCTGGAACATGCCGCAATCAAGCAGGATCTTTGTTCCGTTCTTTAAAGTCACCAAATGTTTGGAACCGGTTACCGTACGGGCAGCTCCATGGAAAGCAATTTTCATTCTTATATGTTTTATGGCAGCATCTGAACGCTCACCGTTTATGTAGTTTTCGCCTTAAATGACCAGGTTACCATCATTTCGCATACGATTTCTCCTTCTTTGTTCCGGCCGGTGGTTTTGGCGTCTACCGTCCGGGATTCTCCTGTTGAAACAGCTTCTTCTATTGCAACCCGGAACTTTTCACCATCTTCACAGGTGAACGTAGTGCGGCCGGTAGCCTTCTTGAAATAAGCCGCTTCCATTTTTACCACCAGCATCGACACGGAAGGTTTTCTTTTATAGATATGTGCCATGCCTAATGCGCCGGTGGTCAATTCTCCGGCCATTGCGAGGCAGGCGAAGTAGGTCGACCGGAAAGGGTTTTGTGAAAACCATTTATAAGGCACACTGGCTTCGCAACGCCTTTCGTCCATATACCTCACACGTACGCCGGAGAAAAATGCGCTTGGCAACTTTGCCAGTAAAAATAACCGGAATTTTAGCGGATTGGTCAGTAGTTGTATAAAGGCCGATGTATGTTCATTCATGTTATTTCTCTTTGTATTCGGAGGGATCCAGTGACTTTTTTGTCCAGTCTAAAAAGAATCCTTTCACCTTATCTGCATCATAGGTTTTACCGCTTTCAAGGTAACTGGAGTTTTGCGTATGCAACAATTTTCCGTTTCCGTCCAACACGAGAAATACCGGGAAGCCAAATCGTTGCGGGAAGCCATATTTAGCCAGCAGCTTTGCGTTACTGTTCTCTTTGCTATAGTTAAGGTGATAGACCACATAGTTCTGATTCACCAGTGAATCAATTGATTTATCAGCTTTCACGAAATCATTGAACCGCAAGCACCAGATGCACCAGTTTCCGCCGATCTGAACGAATACCTGTTTACCCGCCGCCTTCGCATCTTTTACTGTCTTTGCAATTGCCTTTTCTGCGTCTTCATCAGGTTTATACAAATTGAACTTAGACAGGTCCTGCGCCTGTGCTACTGCTGCACAGATAAAAACTGACAGTGCTAAAATGCTTTTCTTCATCATGGTTATTCTTTTTTTATTTATCAAAGGAAACGATTGCGGCCTCTGCCTTGTTATCGTTTGCATCCACTTTAAAATAGAGCTGCCCGTCATTCGTATTGCTGAAAGATGCAGAGCGGATCATGATCTTCTGCAAAGCCTGATTTACTTTTCCGGCATACATCGACTGGCTGCTGCGGCTGATAGCGGCATTGATCTCCCCATCCAATGCTTCTTTACCCCTTGCTAACCTTTGTTCCGACCGTGTCTGCTTCCATTGATTTATCTTTTGGAAAAGCGGATGGCAGGTGATGCCGCGACAGGGCGAATATTTTGAACCACCAGTCTTCTCCGGATAAGGGAAGAGTACATAGCTCGATCCGTTCTCCTCCTGTCCGACGTATAAATATAGCATTCGGTTTCGTTTCTGACCGCCATTTTTAAAGCGGGGTACCCGGGCGGATAGGCGTTCCCGTTTGAAATCCAATGTCGTTTAGTTAAGGATTTCCCCGAAAGTTTTTCCGATGGCCGATGGCCGATGCTAAATGAGACCTTTGCAATAGAAGAACTCAATTCGCGGAATCCGCGTCCCCAGATTAGCACACTTTAAATGTAAGAAGTTTGAAGGAAAGAGAAAAGGCTTTTCAAATCGTTAAAGCCACGGTAATACAGGCGGAACCAGGCACTTTTAAGAAATACTAATCTTTAATCTCCCTGTAATTCCCGTAATTCGCATTATTCACCAATTAGAGAGTTATGCAAAAGTTAATAGCCACCTTATCCGTTGTCACAATGACCGCCTCTATGGCCTTTTCTCAAAAGATCACTTCCATGCTCGATTTTCTACAGGGCGATTCTATTGCCATCCAGATATCAGTTGATCAGACGATAGCACAACAGGCCATGGGCCAGGCGATTGACTTCAAAGTGAACGGTAATGCGAACCACAATTATAAAGTATCCAACAGCACAGATGATAATACAACGCTTCATCACAAAATAACGCGCATGCAGTTTGACTTTGATGGAATGGGCCAGAAAAGAAAGTTCAGTTCAGATAATGAGAAAGACATGAATGGCCAGTTTGGCAAACCGTTCAAAGATATCATGTCGAAAGAGTTTGACATGATCATAGACAAAAGCGGGAAGACCTTAATGGTACGGCCGGAGAAGATCGCACTGGAACAACCCGATGCCCGCGTCGCAATCATCGCTAACATGCTGAACGAACTTACCAGCATCGTATACGCACCGAAAAAAGGTTCGGCCAGCTTTTTTGCCATAATACCTGAAGGCGGCGCTGCTGTTGGAGAAAGCTGGCAGGAAACCTTTAAAACTGCCAGTGAATCGGGCATTACAACCTATAAGCTCAGCGCTGTAACCGACTCTACCATCATTGTCGACTTCAAAACAATTTCCACCGTTACATCCACTACTGAAATGATGGGCATGGAAACCTCTACAACGATGAAGAATAATGTGACCGGCCAGATCATTGCTGATAAAGCAAGTGGTATCATCAAAGAAAAGACCAGCAATATAGAGTCTAATGGCGCAACTGAAGTGATGGGAAACAGTATGCCGGTGAACGCCAAAACGACTGTTACAACAAAGGTCGAACGGATAAAAATGTAGTCGAAGCTAAATGAAAAGTGCCGTCGCGGTGTGATCCGTGACGGCACTTTATTTATCAGCTATGTTACACCAGCAGATCTTTAATTAAAATTACAAACGCACTGCCGGACATCATCCTATACAATAAAAGGATCCACAATAGCCAACACCTGCGGCATCGTCAGCGGCTCATCAAATGCTTCAGAGGCAGCATTGGCAGAGATCGTCTGACCATTGATGTTAACGATCTGGAACGTTGCCTGCGTGGTTGTTTCTTCTCCATCATAACTTGCCTGAACGGCCGCAGAATCCACACCACTTTGCTTAAGTGTGATCCACGGTTTTACATCCACACCAGCTGGCACCAGTCCACCATTTGCTTTACGCATCTGACGAATATGGGAAGCGTGACGGGCTTCCACTGAATGTATATTCAGCGCTGCGGTCAGCACATCATTATTGGCCATCAAAGCAGGCTCGGCAGCCTGACCTTTGTACGCACGTACGCCTGTATCTTCAAACACCTGCGCAACTGCAAGGAATAATGCGTAGTTAGTGAATACTGCTGCGAATGGGCCGTTATTTGAACCATTACCAGCAGAAAAGTCAAAGGTAGGTTCAGCTACTGCTGTTCCACCGGATGAAGTGATCGCGGTTTTCAGAAAAGCAACGTGTGCCGTTTCATGCGCACCGATCGTCTGTATAGCGGTACGGGGAGCGCCTGTGGGAATGGCCAGATTACCCGCTGTAGCAGCTGCCAAAGCATTTGAATAAAACTTTGCTTCAAGATATTCAAGCGTAAGCGCATAGTTAAGGATATTAAATAAGGTTGAATTTGATTGCCCGTATGCTTTTTTAAACATACTGCCCAATGCGAGAGGAACTGCTGCCAGTGCGAGTTTGCCGGCAATACCGCTGAACTGCTTCATCGCACTACGGCGGGTATCCAGACGCTCATACACTTCAGGATCCACCTTTTCTATTTCGTTGAAAATATGTTTGAGGTTCATATGTTGAAGTTTAAGAGGTTGGTAAATTACTTCCGGTAACTTTTGTTTTCAGGAATGTGTTTGCTATAGTCAGTACTTCTGCAGGGGTACGGCTTTTATCAAGACCATTTGGATCAACAACGGTGTTGTCTGCGAAAGTTCCATTAGAGATAATGTCTCTTATATAAGCAGCGTGCCGTGCTTCTACAGAAACGATCTTGCCCGCCAGCACCAGGTATTCTGCTTTTACGATCAGTTTACCAGCTCCATTGTAAGCGGATACGCCAAGATCTTCAAACGCTTTGGCGGTGTTAAGCACGCTTTCACGACTTGAAAAGTTAACTGAACTGAAATCAGGTTCCAGTGCCTGAATTGCACCCGAGCCAAGGGCCGTCTTAAAGAATTCACGGTGCGCGATCTCATGATCACGTATATCCTTAATAAGCGCCATCTCTGCTACCGAACCACCGGAATAAGGAGATGCAATCACCTGCGTGTAAAATGCCGCTTCCAATTGCTCAAGCGCATACGCATAATTAAGAATGCCCGCATCACCGCTACCAAGGTTTATTCCATTGGAGGGCATGTTATCATCGTCTTTATTGCAGGCCGCAATACCGATTACCAACGCGGAGGCAGCAGCACCGTAACCGAGGAACTTTCTTCTCGATACAGACTGCTGTACTTTATCATCAGGCAATACGAAGCCATTGCCCGATTCAATGATCTTTGACATACGCAGAAATTTAGAATGTGATAAAAAAAGTGAGTGTTGAAAAAAGAGGGAGATAATAGTTGGTAATTGTATATACGCAATTGATATACCAACTGGTTTTATAACATTAAAATTTTTTTAACGACAATCGTCGGGGAATTAAATCGGCATTACCCTGGAGAGTATATCGGGCAAACGGGCAAAAAGTAAACATCGGCAATGGTGTAGTGGTAAATCCGGATAACATGAATGATCCGTCTTTTATTTAACTGCGTAGGAGCAACG
>JBEVKW010000403.1:0-7357 GCA_040509495.1 Chitinophagaceae bacterium
ACGCCGCCTCTAAAAGAAGTTTCATTCCAAAAAGAGAAACACAAATTCGATACAGCTAAATGTTCCAAAGGAACGCGGCGGCGATACGCGGAGAGCGCGGCGAAAATACAAGATGTTCTATAGCTGTTTTCGCCGCGTATCGCCGCGTCCGCCGCGTTCCTTATACACCGGGCAAACCTTAAGTTTACGTGTATTGAGGTACGCCAGGGCTACTTAACTAAACGACATTGGATTAAAATCGTGGGGAAATAAACTATCCAAAGGAAGCAGAAGCCCGTCGAAAAATTTGAGTAACGATTAGCCTGAAGGGGAGATTTAGAGGGGGCCTCTGCCAGCCGAGTAGCGTGTTAGATGGAATCTCGCAGATCTATCCCGCAGGTAACTGAGTGTCTTACTGCCCGCCTCCCTCATAATGAAAGCGCAGATTGCGCAGATGAGCTTCTTAACCGGAAACTTTTCTGCGCAATCTGCGCTTGATGCCAGTGCTATTTCAACGGGATAATAAATTTCCAATCATTACCTTCATAGATCCCCGACATCTGCGGGAACCTACGCCACGCTCTCCTGTTAATCCGCAAACTTTTTCTTCAACTCCGCAAGTTTTGCCTGGAAAGGATTTGCGGGTGCAGCTGGTTTATTTCCACCACCTTTATTTCCAGCTTTGTTCTCCGGTCTATTGCCGCCACCTTTCGACTGCGATTGATCAGCTCCATCTTTCATCGACAACGAGATCCGCTTGCGTGAAGGATCTACCTCCAGTACAGTGACCATCACTTTCTGCGTCAGCTTCACCGCTTCATTCGGATCACTGATATAGCGGTTGCTAAGATGGGAAATATGCACAAGGCCATCTTGTTTTACACCAATATCAACGAATGCTCCGAAATTGGTAATGTTTGTTACAATACCAGGAATGCGCATACCCGGTTTCAGATCGCCCATCGTACTTACGCCTTCTGCAAAACGGAACTCCTCGATCGCTTCACGTGGGTCACGACCCGGCTTTTCCAATTCCTTCAGGATATCTTCAATCGTAAACTGACCGATCGTTTCTGTAACGAACTCAGAGGCTTTCAACCCTTTGCGGAGACTTCCATTACTGATCAGTTCCGGTACGGTGCTGGATGCTTTTTTTGCCATCGCTTCCACCACAGAATAACTCTCGGGGTGAACCGCTGAATTATCCAGTGGATTTTCTGCACCTGGCACACGTAAGAATCCTGCGCACTGCTCGAAGGCTTTTGGCCCAAGCATCGCTACTTTCTTCAATTCTTCCCGGGTCTTGAAACCACCATTCTTTGTACGATATTCAACGATATTCTTTGCAACGGTTGAACTCAGTCCTGAAACATACATCAGCAGATGTTTACTTGCGGTGTTCAGATCAACACCAACATAGTTTACACAGCTTTCCACCACCTGATCGAGAGCCTCTTTCAAACGGTTCTGATTCACGTCATGCTGATACTGTCCTACTCCAATGCTTTTTGCATCGATCTTTACCAGTTCACTCAACGGATCCAGCAACCGGCGGCCAATACTGATCGCACCGCGGACCGTTACATCATGATCAGGAAACTCTTCGCGCGCAACTTCACTCGCCGAATAAATAGAAGCCCCACTCTCGTTCACCATAAATACAGAAACCGGGCGGCCAAAATCAATCCCTCTTGCCAACTGCTCCGTTTCTTTGCTCGCGGTACCATTACCATATCCAATTGCCTGGATATCGTATTTCGCTACAAGTTCCTTAATGGTTTGTGTCGCCCCATTCCAGTCATTTTGGGGAGGATGCGGATAGATAGCTGTGTTGTAAAGCAATGTTCCGTGCTCATCCAGGCAAACCAGTTTGCAACCTGTGCGGAAACCCGGATCAAGCGCCAGAACGCGCTTATGACCGAGAGGAGACGCCAGCAACAACTGACGGAGATTTTCCGCAAATACACGGATCGCTTCTTCGTCAGCCTGGGTCTTACTGCTCATGCGGAATTCCGTTTCAATAGAAGGCTTCAGCAGACGGCTGAATGAATCTTCCACGGCAATACCCACCTGCTGTCCAACGGGACCGGAAGTTTTAACAAATGTTCTTTTCAGCGATTCATTCGCCACTTCCTTATCCACATCAATATTCATGATCAGATAACCTTCTTTTTCACCACGGCGGATCGCCATGATGCGGTGAGAAGGACTATCGGCCAGTTGTTCTTTGAACTCGAAATAATCACGGTATTTCTGCGCTTCAGGCTCATCTTTCTTGGAACTGAGCACACGGGAAGAGAAAACAGCTTCTTCTGTGAAAAGCTTACGCACAATATTACGCGCCTGTTCATTCTCAGAAACCCACTCGGCAATGATATCCCTTGCTCCCTGGAGCGCTTCTTCTTTATCTTTTACCTGCTCGTTGATGAACTTCGCGGCTTCTTCTTCCACATTCATGTTTTCCTGGTCAAACAGGAGTTTTGCCAGCGGCTCCAGCCCTTTTTCAATCGCCACCGAAGCTTTCGTCTTGCGTTTTGGTTTGAACGGCAGATAAATATCTTCCAGCTCTGTGGAGTTGACCGTATCCTCAATTCTTTTCTTAAGCTCAGGCGTCATCTTCCCGGCATCTTCAATCGTTTTTAACACGGTTTCCTTCCGCTTCTCCAGGTCATTAAAGTACTTGATCTGATCTATCACATTGGCAATTACCACCTCATCCAGGTTGCCGGTTGCTTCCTTCCGGTAACGCGCAATGAATGGAATGGTGGAACCGCCGTCATGAAGCTCAAGAATGTTCATGACAGGCTTAATAGCAAGGTTAAGGGTAGCAGATATATGCTGCAGGTATTTGATCTCCATAGCTGAAAATTAGGGCAGCAAATGTAGGTGCCGTTTTGGTAAAAAAAATTTGTTTCTTTTCTAGCCGTTTCGTAGATAAAAACAGGAGATTTTATTCAAGACCATCCTGCTTATAACATAGGTCAAATTTCCGCTATTCAGCTAGCCTGGCAATGGGGAAAAAACAAAATTTTCGGGGGAAATAACGAAGGTATTTACCGGAAAGTAATATTCTTTAATGTGTATGATATGGAAGTATCGCCAAAGACAGCAAAAGAAGAACCGCAAAGAGGGCACAGAAATCTCGTGCACACTTTGCGGTTTCCAGGGCCTACGATACCTTAATCTTCGGCAGTGTTCTTCAGTTTGGCCATTACAGGATAAGGATTTTTGACAATTACCTTTTTCCCTTCCAGCTCTTTCCCGATCACTTCCACCCATCCGTTATCACGGATGCCGGTTTCCACACTCAGCAACTGGAACATATTGTTCCCTGTTTCTTCCATAATGAACTGGCCATTACCATAACGCACCACCGCATCTTCCGGAACGGCTGTTACCTGCGCTTCACTCACCCGGATATTTGCTGTAAGGAACATGCCGGGCAACAGCTGCTTGGGTTGCTTTTCAAAATGACAATGCACCAATGCGCTGCGGTTATCATCTACATTTTTCGTAACCAGCAATACTTCGCATTCATAAGCTGTGGAAGGATCATCCACAAACGTCACCATTACCTTTTGCTTTGGCCGGATCTTTCCGAGATCCTTTTCGAAAACAGTCAGCGCCGCATGAATATCATCCGGGTTGATCAGTTCAAACAATACATCTGAAGGATTTACATACTTGCCGATATTCACATTCACTTTTGAAACAAATCCATTGATCGGCGAATAAACCGGCACGCTCCTGGAAATATTCTGATCAGTAAGGTTTGCGGGGTTTATACCGATCAAACGAAGCTTCTCATCATATCCTTTCAACATAATTTTTTGCGAAGCAAAATCCGCCTGCGCCTGCTGGAACACTTTATCTGCATTCACATTATTTTCATTCAGCATCTTCTGACGCTCATATTCTTTCTCACTGTATTGCAGTTTCGCTTTTGCAATAAGATAATCCTGCTGCAATTGTATCAAGGCAGGATCTTCCATCGTAGCGATCACTTCTCCCCGTGTAACATGAGCGCCGGGCAAAAGCTTTGTGTTCTTCAGATATCCCCCGAGAGGAAAACTAACGGAGACAATGTTCTGCGGCGGTACATCTACCAACCCGTTCACTTTTAATTCGCTGTTGAGCGATCGCTTGCTTACCAGCCCGGTCTGCACTCCGGCATTAGCCAGTTGCTCTGCTGTGAGGGAAACCGTATTTTCCGGTGTGGCAGCCTGCTCTTCCGGCTGCGTTTTTTTGCTGCCGCAACTGATGCTTACCATCAGTATCAATAAACAAATAATATTGCGCATAATGATTTATTTTCCGGTGATGTATTCCAGTTCGATAATAGCGAGATTGTATTGACGTAAAGCGTCGAGATAATTCAGCTGGATCGATACCGCATTATTCATCAGTATCGTCCATTCCAGGTAACTGATCTCTCCATTTTGAAAACTTAACTTCGCATGCCTGGTGATCAGCTCAGCCTGTTGTAATCCTGTTTGTTCATAGTACTGCAACGCCTGCTGTTGCTTCTGGTATTCCTGCTGTAGCTGCTGGAATTTCGTGAACACATTTTTCTCAGCCGCCGCGGTGTTCATCTTTGCAATGTCCTGCCTTACTCCCGCCGCGCGGATCCGCGCCTTCGCCGCCGAATTGAACAACGGAATGCCCACAGACAGGTTCACGATGTGAAAACGTTTTCCAGCTCCATAATACTGTTGTGTAATACCATCCTTGCTTTGATAGCCGATGATAGATTGATTGCTGTATCCAACAGTGAAATCAGGAGACAGCTTTGCTTTTTCCGCTGCTGATTCGGCAGCGGCAATCGCCATGCCCGACCGTTCATAACGCACCTGCGGGTGCTCGAGCAAAGAAGCTGAATCTGCCAGCAGGGGAACATTCATTTTCAACGCATCGTAATCAGGCATCAGCAAACTATCAGTATTCAGCAACCATTGTAATTGCTTTTGCAAGGAAGCGATATCTAGGTCTAACTGCCGCTGTTGAAGTTTCAGTTGCTGCAACTGCGCATCTGCTGTGGTCTTCTCCAGCAGGTTTGATTCTCCTGATTTTAACCGCAGCGCGGCAGATTGCTGAAACCGGCTGTACACAGAATCCAGTCCGAGAAGGATCTTCTTTCTCTCCAGCCATTCCGCTACCTGGTAGAAACTTTTCTTCACTTCCCTGTCAAGTTCAGCCTGGCGCCAGTTGGACAGCTCCTGTTGCGATACTTCGCGCGACTGGAAATAAGAACGCTGGCGTTGATAAATGGCCGGCAGACTGAATGATTGGCTGATGCCGAACTTCGTATCGTTCTGAACACTGTTCAATCCACCATACTCACCACTGACCACTGTTTTGGCAGGATCAAAAACACCTGACTGCAATTGTTTCCAGTATTGCGGCTCTGTACGGATCGCCTGAAGACTCAGGTTATCTTTCCGTGCTTTTTCCAGCATGGCAGGTAACGTCATTTTCTCCTGTGCGGTTACCTGCATTCCGGAGATCAATAAAAGTATTACGGCGACAAAATTGCCAGCGGTTCCCCGTTTCCGTGATTTCTTTTTCTCCAGCCACGCGTACAATATGGGCAATACGACCAGTGTAAGAAATGTAGCCGTGATCAGACCGCCGATCACCACCGTTGCCAATGGCCGTTGCACTTCAGCTCCCGCGCTTTCGCTGAGTGCCATGGGTAAGAACCCAAGAGAAGCTACAGCCGCCGTCATTAATACAGGACGAAGACGAACCTGTGTTCCTTCCATGATAATATGTTTAACATCGAGCCTGCCCCGGCCTTCTGTAGAAGACTCTTCATCCGACAATCCGGGGTGAAGCCCGGCTTTCTTTAACCGGTTGAATTCCGCGATCAATACGATCCCGTTCAGCACCGCCACCCCAAACAACGCAATAAATCCAACGCCTGCAGAAATACTGAACGGCATGTTTCTCATCCACAATGCCAGCACACCGCCAATAGCAGAAAGAGGAATGGCAGAGAAGATCAGCAAACCATATTTTAATGAACCAAAAGCGAAATACAGCATCACGAGGATCAGCAATAACGCCGCAGGCACCGCGATCGATAAGCGGGCTTTTGCCTCTACGAGATTCTCAAACTGGCCGCCATATTTTACAAAATATCCCGAAGGAAGTTTTATTTGCTTTGTCGCTTTTGCATTCAATTCTTCAACAACGGATTCAACATCGCGGCCGCGCACATTAAATCCGACAATGATCCGCCGTTGTGCGTTCTCACGCTGTACCTGGTTGGGGCCTTCTTTGATCTCAATATTTGCTACCTGGTACAATGGGACCTGCAAGCCTGATGGCGTTGGGATCAGTAGTTGCTGAACATCTGCAATATCCCTTCTTGACTCATCCTGCAAACGCACAACAAGATCATAACGTCTTTCATTCTCGTAGATCAGACCAGCGCTTTCACCGGCAAATGCGGTGCGCACAACCAGGTTCACATCCGCTACACTTAACTGGTAATGCGCCATGGCATCACGGTTATAACTGATCACGATCTGTGGAAGACCGGTCACCGCTTCTATATAGATATCACTGGCTCCTTTTACCGTGCTTACCAAACGCCCCATCCTGTCTGCATAAGAAGCAAGGCTGTCGAGATTCTCTCCAAAGATCTTACACACTACATCCTGCCTCGCACCTGAGATCAGTTCATTAAAACGCATTTGAACGGGGAACTGAAAACCGGCAGTGAGACCCGGTACCGCTTCGAGTGCTTTACTCATCTTGTTTGCCAGTTCATCGAATGAAGCAGCGGACACCCATTCAGATCGTGGCTTCAGTGTGATCATGATATCTGTCATCTCCAGCGGCATGGGATCTGTGGGAATTTCACTTGCACCGATCCGCGTCACGATCTTCTCTACTTCGGGAAAACGTTCTTGCAGGATTGAAACAGCTTTCTGCGTCGTTCTGATGGTTTCCGTCAATGAGCTTCCCGTCAGTAAACGGGCGTCTACGGCGAAATCACCTTCTTCCAGTTCGGGAATGAATTCACCGCCAAGCGTACTGATCAGCCACACGGAAAAAGCAAATAACAACAATGCAAAAGACACAACTGCCCTGGGGAATACCAGTGCTTTTTGCAGTAAGCGTCTGTATCCACGTTGCAGCACATTCATCATCTTATCCGCAACCGTTTCTTTATGCGATACTTTTTTACTGAGAAAAAGAGAAGTCATCATAGGCACATATGTCAGCGATAAAACAAAAGCACCTATCAATGCAAATGACACCGTTTGCGCCATCGGTTTGAACATCTTTCCCTCTATTCCCGTCAGTGAAAGGATAGGCAGATAAACGATGAGGATGATGATCTGTCCGAATACAGCAGAGTTCATCATTT
>JBEVKW010000404.1:0-4260 GCA_040509495.1 Chitinophagaceae bacterium
CGGCAGCGGCGGCAGGCGCGGCTCGGTTACTTGTCGCCAGTGGCTTACACGCACCTGTTCACGCGGCAGCAACGGGCGGCGTGAACGTCACACATGGCGTCCACTTTTGACGACCTACCTCAGATTGGGCCGATTGGGATAGAAAACTCGCCGTTGAGGTCGAGGCGGCGGTTTCGGTTGTTAGAAGCTCCGAGGGGCGGCCAATGCGGGTCTCTATGACCGCCATCGTCAACATAGTCGGGTATCGCGCGTGGTTCGAGAAGAAGCTTGACCGGTTACCCTTAACTGCCGAAGTAGTTAATAAACATCTGGAGTCTCACGAGGAGTATCTCATTCGCAGGGTACTGTGGGCTGAAAATTACTACCGTGAGCAAGGCATCGTCCCTTCGCGCCATAAGCTTGAAATTCTCGCCGGCACTGAAAATAGGGCGGGAAAAACAAAAAAAGTGGAAGCCGCAATTGACGCAGCCTTGGAAACCATAAATGGCTTGCGCAGTTAGTGTTTATATAAAGGCACAGCTACCGACTCAAATACCAGATAAGACGTTTCACGCTCTTTGATAAAATTATTATTGACACAGTTCGGCGAGAAGAATACCCTTCCCGCGTATTTTCTGCTTATTTCCCTGCTGACGAGAGTCTTTTATCGTTAGCCTCACTAAGAGATCATTTCAGCCTACGTCAGGTCCGTAATATGCCAGCTAATACCTCATCTATTACTCTTACGTTTCTACTTACCGTAGTAGCCGTATCTATGGCTGGATGCTCATCCCAAAATGACATGCAGTTGAATAACGGCGATATAAATGCCCTAAAACGGATTTATGAGACTAATCCATCTCAGTTCCGACAGTCTCTTATAGGCATTCAGGTTCATGAAGCTGGCGCAGTTGAAATTAGCGTGGAGGGTGAGGCTGTTAATAAAAACAGCAGTAAGGCAGGCCCGCTACTGCTGCCTGTTGTTCTAGTTAAGGAATTGCCTGATTATCTTAAAGCCACTGACAGTAGTAATGGGGCTTCCGTTGAATTACAGGCTTACAAAATTGTGAATGGCCTGTGGTGTATCACTGCGGTGGTACCATTCAACCCTCCTTCAGATCAGCCTATAGGACAAACTCCTCCGGAATCCAAGCGTATTCAATTGAAGGTACTTCTAGTTTCACCAAATTTCGCTACAAATTTGCCTTTTCTTCTTCCGGCAGCACAATCTCATTCGAGTGTTGATTTAAGCATCACTTTACCTGATGGGGCGGGTTTTACTTCGTTCGAAGTTAATGACAATTCATTACTAAGACAAAGTACAAAGTTGTCTGTATTACCCCCTTCCATCACGGGTGGAAAGCTTAGTGCTGCGGCAAGGTTAATGCCAGAATCTACGGTGGCATGGGACTTATCCCAAATTACCTTTACCAATTCATCTTACACTCGCCTATCCACGTCAAAGCTAATCCCGCGATTGCTCTTTTCAACGGGATTCTTGGTACTTGGCATGGCGTTTATTTACTGGTTGAAGACTAGGTATTTTGTCAGAAGCTTGAAGATTGATTTACAGGAGGACTATGGCGGAGACATCCCTGATAGAGAGATGGCCTATCGGTTGTTGAGGATGACACATAAACAAGAGCGATTACTATTCCTCACTGTTTCGATGGCTGTAATTCTTATATCAGTGGCGTCAGCCTACCTCGTGATAGCTAACGGACAAGGCACCCAACCTACTCTGGATAGGGCACCAGAGAGGATCGCCGCCTTGGGTGATTTCGGCATGACTGTAGCGCCGAAAGACAATCAGTCAGATAAAGTGGATGTAGCACTAGACTTCATAGCTCTAGCTACAACGGCTAATCAGGGAACGGGAGGAGTAGTTGTTGGGACAGGAAACAACACAGACGCGGAAATGGAGAGCGTTGAAGTTACTCCTTCAAGCATTCCTATTAATTACAAAAAACGACAGGTTGAGCTTACCGTACCTGCGAGTAATATTTCCTCAAGTGTGTTAGGAGCCTTAAATGATCCCGAAATTCAAATAGAAAAGGTAAGGGTGACCGATAGCCTGCAAGCGACGCTAAATGAAAAGGGGAATCTGATTAAACTGAAATATGTGCTAACGAAAGCTCAGCAGAATCAAGACTATATTGGTGGTTGGTTACACAGATTCCCATTCGAGTATAGGTCGCTTGTAATCCCGATGACGCTGCAACAGCCAGCCATCGTGTCGAAAATCGAATTACCACGTCAGTCTGAGGACTTTATAGGTATAGTCTCTGCAAAAGGTATCAATGACGCGAACTTCAGTGAGAATAACAATACCTACCGACTTGATTTAGGCAGGCGCGACAGTCGCATCACCATTCCGTCAGGAGGAGAATTCAGATTAGAAGCTACTTTGCGACGTACGTGGTTTCAACGGCTGCTACTTATTTTTGGTCCGATTATTCTTGCTATTATTGGAGGCTACTTTCTTGGCTTTGTGGCTAGTCTGCCTTCCAACAGTCAACTAGGGGTGATCATCGGTGGACTTGGGATTGTTGCATTACCATTTTTGATGAGAGCGTCTGTGTTTTCCACGTACGACAAATTACCTAATTTACTTTCCGGACAGAAACCTACTATTTTTGATGTCATCTTCCTCCTTGGTTGGATCATATACGGTCTTCTAGCTTGGAGAATTTGGAAAAGGAGAACAAGGGGGTCGGTAGTGATTTGATTAAAGCATGATGATAGACGGCAAGCGTTTCCACTCTCACAACGAAAGTTGTACTAGCCAATGCAGATGAGGACAAAGATGAGTCGTAACGAGCTATGCGTGAACCAGCATTCAGCTAACCTAGTACATCAATATTGATTGATAGCATTGATATACCCAAGCAATTGCTCAAGATAGATTCCAACAAGGCTGTATTTTGCACAAATTTGCATAAACACTCATCCTTTCCGGATTCTCGTATTCATGATTCAAACAGAGGGTAATATAACTTTATAGCATTCAAGGTACTATAAAGTGTCACTTGGAATGAACAGTGTAGAAAATGCGAGAACCCCTCATCCTATATTCTACGAACACATGGCTTGCCTACAGAATAGCGCAAGCATACTATGATGAAAAACATTATGTTTGGTGTACTCCATATTTTAGTCCCGATTCTTCTGTAGGTTATGACCATACTGTTCCTCCTTCGTCTAGCCCTAGTGAATTATATGATAGCCTCCATGAAGATGTAGCTCGCGGAGACCGCCACAGCACTAAGGTTGAAATGAACAAGGCTGGAATTTTGAAGGGGGCTATTGCTAAAGAGAGAGTGGGAGCCATCAATAAAAAGCAGCGATTGGAGATATATGCAATCGTGCGGAGGGCAGAGATGCGAGATTTCCGGCCACTTCTTTATGTAATCCCCTTTCAACCAATCGCCAAACTGGTAAAAGAAGTACCGATAGAAGAAAGGGCACATCCTTTGTCAGAAGAATACAAAATAGAGTTATTGCCTAGAAAATATTTTGATATAGTTGAACTACATAGGGGTCAGAAATGATGATGACTCGATCCGATGAAATTAGCGCCCTCTACTTAGCGATGCGCCTTATCCGGCATAAAGTAGATGTAACTACTGTCCAGCCTGCTCAAACAAACTACCACCTGTGGTTAGAGTCATCGCCTGATGAAGCAAGATACGCGATGACTGTTATTCAAGAAATTCAACTACTTGAGCAAGTTCCACTTCAGAATCTTGATGAGGCAAGGAGTGATTTTCATCTACATTCCTTAGCAGATTCTATTGAGCGATTAGTTGCAAGTGAACTTGCCGAAGAAGGGTACGATGATGCTGCACTAGGTGAGAGACTACTAGATAATTTAAGATTCTCAGCATTAGAGAACATCACACAGGATCAAATCACCTCCAATATAATCGATGCTGATCAAGATGCGGAGGTGCCTAACCGTGCGATTCTACCGCAGCAGTTTGAGCAACAAGGCTTCATGTCGCCGCAAGGCTTTATATATACGAGTTCGAAAAATGTAGGAAAGCGCCATGGAAGATTTGTAGCGCAGCCGTTCGAGCGGGGCTTCGGCACGACCATCGGTAACTCCCTGCGCCGCGCGCTGCTCTCGTCAATCGAGGGCGCGGCCATCACCGCCGTCAAGATCGAGGGCGTCGAGCACGAGTTCTCAAGCATCCGCGGCGTGGTCGAGGACGCGACCGACGTTATCCTCAACCTGAAGCAGATTCCCTTCAAGCTCAACAGCACCGAGGCCAAGACGCT